>CAYUNV010000237.1:0-5112 GCA_964446265.1 uncultured Negativicutes bacterium
CTTTGCGCAGGCTTGCTTGTACAATTATTGGCAGCCAACGGTGATATCGAAATGACCGATGCGGCCGAAGGCGCGTTGTTAATGTTCAAGGAAGCGAATTCGAACCTTTTTGCCATTGCTGCCGGCAGCCGGAATGGCCGCAGATTATGTGAGCTAGGGCGGACCAAGGATGTGGAATATTGTCTGCAGACGGATTTGTTGGATCTTGTGCCATATTATGCAAAGGGGAAAATCACGTTGAGCGAAACAAGCAGAAATACAGTCTTATAGCTGAATTCACATTTCGCTATATTTTTAAAACGATATTGTAACAGGGAGCAACTAAATGGCAAAAAAATCTTCGCAAAAATGGACTGTACTGCTGTTGCTGGTGGTTGTTACTGCCGGTCTTTATTATTATGCAAGCCATAAGCGGGAGCCGGGAAATAAACCGTTGCCGCCAACGATTGAGAAAACAAGTTCCGGAACCGTGGTTGACTATAGTGAGATGTCGGTCCGCTTGCATAATGCAGTGGACGGCAACCTGAAAGCCCAAGGAGTAACGATAGGCGAGAAAAAAGAAATTCAAAAGGAAACGCCCCGGCAAGGAACGGAGGGCGTGATCCGTTGGCGTACCTGGCAGATGCAGGCCACCATGGCCCCGGACAGCGCGGTGGAAAAGATGCGTCAATCACTGCACGAGGCGGTGGCTAAGGTGGGCGGTGAAGTGTTAAGCGCGCAGGCGGATCGTTATCAGGGACGACCGGTAACCAGAATGGATGTTGGTTTTAAAGAAACTTTGGCAGGCGACACCATAACGATTATAACCGATCGGATATATATCGGTGCTCAGGAGAAACCATCGCCAACGGTTCCGCCCGCTTCGCCGACAATACCGGCGCCGCTGCCGGCAAGACCGCCGGGCGCAGGAGCGCCGATGGCTATCATCATTGATGATTTTGGTTATCAGGCAGAACCGATTGAGATGTTTGCGGCGATCGATAGACCCATTACTTTTTCGGTTCTTCCCTATCGCCAATACAGCAGGACTGCTGCTGTCAGAGGCGTTAGTTCCGGACATGAAGTGATATTGCATTTGCCGATGGAGCCAATGACACTTCCAGACCAAACCGAAAAAGATATGATCACTGTGCAAATGAGTGATGCGCAAATTCAAGACATTGTGCTTAGAGCGCTGCAGTATACGCCGGAAGCGATTGGTGTCAACAACCATCAGGGATCACGTGCAACTTCCGACCGGCGGGTAATGCAGGTGGTATTGTCAGTATTGCGGGGCAACCAGATGTTTTTTGTTGACAGCCGGACCATCGGGCAGACCGTTGGTGTTGAGACTGCCCGTCAGATGGGAATGCGCAGCGGTGAAAATGAATTATTTCTCGACAACAGTTCGGATATTGATTATATAAAAAACCAGCTGCGAACGGCAGAACGAATGGCTTTAAAAAACGGGAGCGTAACTGTCATTGGTCACGCGCGGGTAAATACTGCTGCCGCAATCCGGGAAATGATCCCGGAGCTTGAAGCAAATGGCATCCGGTTGGTATTTGTTTCGCGATTGGTTCGGTAATCTAAAGGAGACTTAACTATGGGAAAATTATATTTGCGGTTTTGATAATGGCGGGGTTGTTTTTTTCTCAACCGACTGTGCCGGCTGAGGCTTCCGGATGGTTTAATGCCTCGCAATTGATGTCGGAAGAAAAAAATATGCTGCTGTTAAAAGAAGTGTGGGATGCCCAAACTTTCAACGAATTACGGGCAGGGCATGTTGTAATAACCGATCAGGTCATGAATGAATTATTGGCCGAGAATGTCGCGGGAAGTCAAAAAATCACCGAAATTACTTTTACGTCCCAGGAAAATGGACAGATTGAACTAGCTGTTGTTACACCATCGCTAGGTCGCGTTAAAATCGTCGGCGTGTTAGAGGAAATCCATCATGATGCCAATTCCTCTTCGCTTACGTTTCGGGTTTTAAATAAGCATTTGTTGGATAAACCCCTGGTGTCATGGCTTTTTTCGCGGGTTAGTTTAGCTATGTTGACCAAACTATACGGGAATCCTGCTGCCGGCACAGATATAGCTGTTACAATAAAAGGGAATACGGTAATCGCTGACTTTCATGATTATTTGTACACAACCCGAATTGGCCATATGCATCTGTTAGGGCAGTGTCTGCTGGACGAGGTGCAGATAACCGGTGCGCAAGCCAGGGCAGGATCCATCGTTTTGGATACGAATCTCGCTGTTACACCGGAATTAGCCGCGGCGATCCCTAGATTTTTGCAGGGCGGTTAAAAAACTAAATTGTAAAGAGAGGAGGAAAAAGCTAGTGGTCGAAAAACCAGATTTGGAGCAGATACTCGTTGCGCATAGTGTGGACCGGCGTCTGACTTGTGCCGCTGCCCACCAGATTGCGGAACAATATGGCTGGACTTTGGCGGAAATCGGCGCAAAAGCAGAATCCTTGAAATTAAAAATTAGTAAATGCCAGTTGGGGTGTTTTTAACATTGCATAGACAAAAAATGTGTTCAGAAAGTGCGTTTTCGGGCTCCATTTAAACAAATTTTGTCTTTTTTGTGGTATACTAAATGTCAATAGGGCAAGGTTAAGAGAATATTTATAGGTCAAAGACGAACTCCCAGCTGTCTTAATGTAATTTTTATATTATTAATGATGGCTAGGGTTGTTTTTGCTTTTTGGCGATCGATTATCTTTGCCTGAATTCAAATATGACATAATAAAGATGAATGAGGTGACTGTTCATGGTAAATGATTTACTGTATTTGATTCCTGCAGGAAAGTATAGCAAAGAAGAATTGGTCAATTTGCTAAAAGATCACCCAGAAATTAAATTTGCTTCCCTAGTGGGCGTCGATCTTGCCGGTAATGATACGGACGAAAAAATCCCCATCAATTTGTTTATCAAAGACGTCGAAGAGTTTTACAGCGGCGGCGCAGTGCAAACCGACGGTTCTTCCGTTGTATTGACCGGACTTGCTACGTTGAACAATGCAAAAGTCGATATGTTGGCGGATCCGGATGTAAACTGGTTCATCGATTACAACTTTGAACATATTGACGAGGAAACCGGCAAACCGGTTGGTACTCTTCGTATCCCTGCGTTCCTTGTTCACAATGGCCTCAGAGTTGATTCTCGTTCAATTTTGGCGCAAAGTTTGGATTATGTGAAAGCGGAATTAATGGTGCTTTTCAAAAAATATCCACAAATTGCCGGCTTGGAACATATCAACGTTGCCGATATCGAAGATGTTATCTTCACCTCTGCAACTGAATTGGAATTTTGGGTTAAAACACCGGCAAACCAGGCGGAAGTTGCCGAACTGTCTGCTTCCCAGGTTTTACAGGAGCAATATTGGCAGCGGACACGCGGTGAAGTCCGTACGGCAATGGAAGAAGCTCTCCTCATGCTGGGCAAATATGGCCTTGAACCGGAAATGGGCCATAAAGAGGTTGGCGGCGTAAAAGCGCAAATCGGTGAAAGCGGCCACCTGAGCCATGTTATGGAGCAGCTTGAAATCGACTGGCGTTTCTCAACCGGCGTGCAAACTGCCGACAATGAACTGCAGGCTAGAATTATTATCAAGGAAGTATTCCGCGCCAACGGATTGGAAGTAACATTCAAAGCGAAACCGATCATTGGGGTAGCTGGTAACGGTGAACATACTCATATCGGCCTTGCGGCAAAAATGAAATCCGGCAAGGTTGTCAACTTATTTGCGCCGAGCGATATGAAGAAAGATTTCTTGAGCGCAATTGGTTACGGCAGCATCATGGGTGTGTTGAAAAATTACGAAGTGATCAATCCGTTCATTTCTTCCACCAATGATTCCTTAAATCGTTTGAAGCCCGGTTTCGAAGCGCCGGTTTGTATCGTAACGTCTCTCGGTCATACTCCTGAAATTCCTTCCCGTAACCGGACGATCTTGGCTGGTTTGGTGCGTGACGTGAATAATCCGATGGCGACTCGTTTTGAAGTTCGTTCGCCGAACCCGTACACCAATACGTATGTTGCTTTGGCTGCAATTTACCTGAGTGTTCTGGACGGTGTGAAAGCCGCTGTTGCTTCCGGTGAAACGACCAAAGGGTTGGAAGCGGAGCTTTCAAAAGAGCCGGGAGTTGAAGGGTTCTATCTGGAAGCCAGCAGAGCCTACCGCAGCGAACACGATGTATTTGAAGATTATACTGCGGAAGAACGCAACCGCTTGTTTGGCGCTCCGCCGGCGACTGTGTGGGAAAATATGCAAAGCCTTACGAAATATCCGGAAAAATTGGCGGTCCTCAAAGCGGGCAATATACTTCGCCAAGAATTGATTGATGCGTTTGCAGCCGGTGCTTTGATCCGCTGGAAAACGGAACTGTTGAATCGTATTATTCCGGAAAATTTGGAAATTGTAAAATCATGCCTGCGTTTGCACAATGGAGAAGCTGAAAGCGATTTGGATTTGTTCTACTGGGAAAAAATCAACGCTCTCAAACATCTTTTAGCAAAAGATTCAATTGCCAACAAGAGCATGTTTTCTTGCATAAAAGAAGGTATCGCTTCCGGAAACTTTGACTTAGTATCTCAATTGCAGGTAGAAATGGCTGATAAAATTGCTGAGCTGCAGGCAACTTATGCTGCTTACAAGAAAAATATCCTGTAAAAATTCGCAACTATATGGTAATCGGTAATTTATAAAAGTCCTTCACGGAAAGGGATTTCGATCCTTTCTTGTGAAGGACTTTTCTGTTGCTCCATGCAATATTATATATATAAAGCCTGTCGCTTTGCTATCAGAGGCTTACAACGACGGGAGGGAGTTTTCCGTGAACAAGAACGCACCATTGGAAATTTTACAATCGTTTTTCGCTCGGAATTGGTTTTTCTATATTTTGGGCGTTTTTTTATTAATTGTTGTCGATCTTTTGCAGTTAGGAATTCCCCGGCTGATTGGCCAAGCGGTGGATAGTTTTTTAATTCCAGGTGCGGATGCTCGGCGGCCTTTGCTTTGGCTGCTGCTGCTTACCGTTATGATTGCTTTGGTTCGTTATTTGTACAGGGAATGCATCATGGGAACGACAAGAAGGCTGGAGTTTTATTTTCGGCAGCG
>CAYUNV010000238.1:0-5103 GCA_964446265.1 uncultured Negativicutes bacterium
ATAGTTTCAGTTGATGCTGTCAACCCATCCCGGCTGGTGGTAAAATCTATAAAATGTTCGATATCCGTACAATAATCTTGTACCGTATGCGACGAAGCATTTTTTTCAATAGTTAGGTAGTTCAAAAATTCACTAATATATTGCCTTATATCAGCCATTGTTTTAATCGCTCTTTTTTTACTAAATTTCCCTAATAAATACACTACTTCATACTAGCACAAGTAACCATTTTATGCAAGATCGTTGTCGGATTTTTCAATAAATTTTTGCAAACTACACAAAGCCCGATCCGCTATTGCA
Source organism: uncultured Negativicutes bacterium (assembly GCA_964446265.1). Lineage (GTDB taxonomy): Bacteria > Bacillota > Negativicutes > CTSoil-072 > CTSoil-072 > CTSoil-072. Next base: position 301 of record CAYUNV010000238.1, read on the forward strand.
GCATTTTTTTGCTTTTTATCGCGAATTTTATTCATCAATGGCGGTAACAAGCCAAAATTAATATTCATCGGTTGGAAATGCTTATGACGCTGATCCGTTATATAGGCGCATAATGCACCATGAGCTGTATCTTCCGGAAAAACAAGCAGCTCTTTTTCTTGGCAAAAACGGGCAATATTTTTCCCTGCCACTAAACCACTGGCAGTTGACTCCACATACCCTTCAACACCGGTAATCTGCCCAGCAAAAAAAATCCCATTTTCTTTTTTCATTTGCAGGGTTGGTTGTAAAATACTCGGAGAATGGATAAACGTATTGCGATGCATGACGCCAAGCCGCGCAAATTCAGCCTGTTCCAGTCCGGGAATCATCCGGAATACCCGGATTTGATCCGGCCATTTTAAATGGGTCTGAAACCCTACTATATTGTATAATGTTGCCGAAAAATTATCTTGCCGCAACTGAACAACTGCATACGGTGCTTTCCCAGTCCTTGGATCGATAAGGCCAACCGGCTTTAACGGACCAAACCGCATAGTATCAATTCCGCGTTGCGCCATTTCTTCAATCGGCATACACCCTTCAAAAAAGATCGCTTTTTCAAAATCCCTGGTTGCTGTAGTCTCTGCTTCGACTAACGGATCCTGCATAAATTTTTTCATAGTTTAAAGAATCACCAATAACAATCGGCGCAGCGGCATCATAAAAGTACAAATGTTCCTGACCAGTTAACTTTGCAATTGCCCTCTCTAATGGAGCCGATGTCAAAGGACCACTTGCGATAAGACACGGCCGTTCAGAAGGTATTTCCTTAATTTCTTCATGTACCACAGATACCAAGGGATGTGAAGAAATTTTATCCGTAATATAGGTGCTAAACGCTGTGCGATCTACCGCATGGGCGCCTCCCGCCGGAATACGGGAATAATCAGCGGCTTCCATAATCAGTGATCCCATTTGGCGCATTTCTTCTTTTAACAATCCAACCGCATTTTCAATTGCAGCGGCACGCAACGAATTACTGCAAACTAGCTCTGCAAACAAGTTGGTATGATGGGCCGGCGATGAAATACCCGGACGCATTTCAATTAATTTTACACTAATTCCGGCTTGCGCTGCCTGCCATGCAGCTTCACTGCCGGCAAGCCCGGCACCAATAATACATACATCAGACACTTTTTTTCCTCCGTTTCGGCGAAGTCTTTTTTTCCGGTTCGGGTGGTTTTTCCGTTTCTTTCTTTTTCATTGTCGGACATTCGTTATTACTGCAACGGATGGCGAACCGGCCACGTTGGAAACTATGCCGGACAAGAAATGCCCCGCATTCTTTACATTGTTCTTTAAGCGGCATATCCCATGTAACAAAATCACACTGCGGATATTGATTACAGCCATAAAAGACCTTACCGCGCCGTGTTTTCCGTTCCACAATCTCTCCGGAACATTTAGGACATTTCACTCCGGTATCCTTAACGATCGGCTTGGTATTTTTACAGGCAGGATATCCCGGACAAGCTAAGAAAGAGCCGTAACGGCCATGTTTAACAATTAAATTACGCCCGCATAACTCACAAATAACATCGGATACTTCTATAGGGATTTCAACCTCGCCAATTTCCGCTTCTGCTGCCTCTAACGTTGTAGAGAAAGGATCGTAAAATTCCTTAAGCACAGTAAGGCGGGATTGGTCTCCGTCAGCTATTTCATCTAATTGGTTTTCTAATTTGGCAGTAAAAGCCACATCAACAATGTCTTTAAAATACTGCTGCAATAAATCAGTAACAAGAAAACCTAAATCAGTCGGACGGAATTTTTTTTCACTCCGCAGAACATAACCACGGCTCACTATTGTTTCTATGATCGGCGAATATGTGCTAGGACGTCCAATCCCTTGCTCCTCCAATAATTTAATTAAAGAGGCTTCTGTATAATAGGGCGGCGGCTCTGTAAAGTGCTGTTTGGGAGTGATTTTGGATAATAATAAATTTTGATCGATTTGTAAGTCCGGTAAATAAGTTTCTTCTTCTTTGCCATTTCCTTCCTGGCTCTCAGAATACAACCGTAAAAAACCGGCAAATTTTAACTGTGAACCATTGGAACGCAACCGAAAACGGCCTGCATCAATATCTACCGTAACAGTATGGTAGAGGGCCGGAGCCATTTGACTGGCAAGAAAACGATCCCATATCAATTTATAGATCCGTAACTGTTCAGAAGATAATTGTTTTTCTACTTTTTCCGGCGGCAGATCAATATACGTTGGCCGAATAGCCTCATGTGCATCCTGTGCCTTTTTATTAGCATAAACCGGTGGTTTTTCCGGAATATGTTGTTTGTCATAAGTTTGTTCAATATAGGCGCGTGCTTCATCCTGGGCCGATTGAGCAATCCGGGTTGAATCCGTACGCATATAGGTAATTAAACCAACAGTGCCTTTTCCGGATATATCTAACCCTTCATAAAGCTGTTGCGCAATAACCATTGTTTTACGGGATGTATAACCAAATTTACGCGCTGCATCTTGTTGCAGGCTGCTTGTTGTAAAAGGAGGCGAAGGGTTGCGGCGGCGATCACGATGTTTGACATCTGTTACACGAAATTGGCTTTGCTCCATTTCCTTTTGAATCTGCATCGCTTCTTCTTCCGTAGTAACGTGTGCCTTTTTTCCATCGATCATAGTCAATTCCGCAGGAAAAGCAGAAGATTTACTGCTTTCACGCAACTTTAATGATATCGACCAATATTCTTCTGGTATAAAAGCCTCTATTTCCCGTTCACGATCGCATATGAGACGGACAGCGACCGATTGCACCCGTCCAGCACTCAAGCCTTTACGAACTTTGCGCCACAACAATGGACTTAATTTATAACCAACAATCCGGTCCAAAATCCGTCGTGCTTGTTGCGCTTCCACTTGAGGCAAGTTAATTGGGCGTGGTTTTTTTATTGCATTTTTCACCGCTGTTTTTGTAATTTCATTAAATTCTATCCGGCAATCTTTTTCTCCAGATACATTTAAAAGATTAGCTAGATGCCATGCAATCGCCTCACCCTCACGGTCAGGGTCAGTCGCCAGTAATACCGCATCTGCTTTTTTTGCAGCCGATTTAAGGGTTTTGATCAAATCACCTTTGCCGCGGATATTAATGTATTTCGGTGAAAACTGATTATCGACATCTACACCAAATTGGCTTTTCGGAAGATCACGCAAATGACCCATTGACGCTCTCACAATATATTTTTCGGCGCCTAAAAACTTTTCAATCGTTTTTGCTTTTGCCGGTGATTCCACAACTACCAATACTTTTTTTGTTTTATTCATAGGGCTCCTTCCTTGGTGCTTCGTACATACCGTTGTCCGGAATGTTCACTCACTAAACCGCGCAACTCCAACTGCAACAACAAATAAGTGACAGTGGGTAACGGCAAAGATGATTGAAGAACCAAAGTTTCAACATCTTTTGGTATATCGTATGTCAAACACTCAAACAATATCATTTCTTCATCGGACAATACCGGAATATGCCCGACTGCTTTTGTGGCAGATATTTCATATTCTTCTAAAACATCTTGTGCTGTCGTGATCAATTTTGCGCCTTGTTGAATTAATCGGTGTGTTCCTTTGCTTCCACTAGAAAAAATACTTCCCGGCACAGCAAACACATCACGCCCTTCTTCAAGGGCAAAATCAGCCGTGATCAAAGAACCGCTGCGTTCAGCCGCCTCTACAACAACTACGCCGCGCGACAAACCACTGATAATACGGTTTCGCGCAGGGAAATGCCCGGCATGAGGTGGGGTACCCGGCGGATATTCACTAATAATGGCTCCTTGTTCAGCGATAACGGCAAGCAGTCGTGAATTTTCGGGCGGATAAACAACATCAATACCAGAACCTAATACCGCAACTGTCTTTCCTGCTTTAAGGGCACCTTCGTGCGCAGCCGTGTCAATGCCGCGCGCCGCACCACTGATTATAGTAATCCCGGCAGCTGCTAAATCAGAAGCAAGCATAACCGCCGTATTTTTACCATACGCAGAAGCCTTTCTTGAACCCACCATTGCAATATTGTTGTCAAAATCCGGCAGTTTCCCTTTGTAATAAAGAAGTATCGGGGAATTAAACGTATTGCGCAACAAAACAGGATAGTCTGGTTCTTCCCAATTACACAGTTGAATTTTCTGCTTATCCCACTGGTTCTTTAATGAAACGAGATCGAGTTGTTCACGAATTTTCAAATATTTATTGAAAGTCGTTTCATCAAAGCAATTAGATGCCAGCAAATCCTTTTTACTGGTTTTCCAAACAGCATCAGCGCTACCAAAATAGCGTAAAAGCGTTTTAATGCGTACATTCCCAATTCCTGGTATCATCTGCAAACCCGCTATATACATGTTATTCATAGTAGCCTCCGGAAAAAGATCCCTTTGTTTCTACTAATGCCCATCGGCATTAATATTGAAATCATTATAACTTTCCTTGACCGCATGGTCAATAACTTACTGCAATTATCTATTATTTTTCTTCGTTCGTGTTGTTATAATAATATGGTTTGCGATGTCTTTTGCAGCTTGATTTTTACCGGCTTGAAAAACATGCCGGCGCATTTTTTCTAAATCTTGTGAAGATGATATTAATTTCTCCAATTGTATCTTCACAGCTTGGGTCGTATCTGCTCTCATTGCATAATGGCGCTCAGTTAGGAAACGGGTATTCGCTTCTTCTTGGCCAGGAAGAGGTTTAAAAATAATCATCGGTAAGCCGGATGCTAACGCTTCAGCTGAAGTCATACCGCCCGGTTT
>CAYUNV010000239.1:0-5092 GCA_964446265.1 uncultured Negativicutes bacterium
GATTGGCGTTGATGAAGCATTCTTTTTGGGCGGTTTGGACAAGGCTCCAATATTAAAAAGTTTCAATCCACACATTTTCTTTGATGATCAGCATAACTACTGTATTACGGCATCGAAAGTAGTCCCAACTGGCCATGTACCAATCGGAGTAAAAAATATACAATGCTAAAAAATATACAATGCTAAAAAACATACATGCTTTGATGAAATAAGAGACCTTTATTTTGCAAGGTAGCAAGTTAGTTAAGAGGTAGTAAGTATATGGAGAATAATACGAAAAAAATTTATTTGTTTTTAATGGCTACTGCAATTTTATGGGGAGCAAATCCTATTGCAGTGAAAAGTGTATTGGGGGAAATGTCGCCTACGATGATTGTTCTGATGCGCTTTTTGGGAATTAGTCTGATACTCATTGCCATTCTGATGATTAGAGAAAAAAAGAAAGCTTTTCCACCCAAGCAGCATATTGCAACTTTGATTCTTATGGGCTTAACGGGTGTAGGAATCAATAATGGAATGCAGTTTACAGGATTAAAGTATTCCACAGCGATAAACTGTGTTCTAATATCAGCACTAACTCCTGCGCTAACGGCTTTTATGGCTGGTATGTTTTTAAAAGAACGTCTGAATAGCAAGCAATGGATAGGTGTGTTACTATCCATGAGTGGTGTTGTTTTTTTAGTAGCGCATGGCTCTATGGAAGTGATAAAACATCTGGATTTTAATAAGGGAGACTTACTGTTTTTCGGTGGACAACTAGGTTGGGCTGCTTATACTCTCTTGGGGCGAATGGTACTTAGGGACATGTCGCCGATGGCCACTACTGCATGGGCAGGGCTTGCTGGGGCTGTTTTCATGTGGGCAGCTTCCTTGTTTGAGGGGCAATCCAGTATTCATAACCTTTCTTATTTTGGCTGGCTGTCGATGGTCTATATGATTGTGGGCAGCGGAATCGTAGCCTTCAATTGGTGGAATGTTGGGGTCGCGGTTGTAGGACCTAACCGGGCGACCATTTTTTTAAATTTTATTCCTTTGGTTGGGATGTTACTTTCTGTTATATTGCTACATGAACATATTGGTTGGCGTGAATGCGTTGGAGGAGCATGCATTCTTCTCGGCGTATATTTAACTGCCCGAAAGATTGATGATTCAGCGGCGCAAGCGGCATAAGGCAGGGGACGGTGGAATGTCTTTAGCAAAAACTGCTGGCTTGGTTACACTGTTTTTCTATATACATCTTTTTATCCAGGGGGACAGTAGGGACAGTTAGGGGACGTTCCTCTTTTGTCACAAACATGGTAGTATATAGATAAAAGGTTTTTCTGCAAATTGAGGTGAAAAGAGTGAGCAGACAAGCAAGAAAAATAAGTGCTACAGGGTTTTACCATATTGTTTTTCGTGGCATAAACAGATTACATTTATTTGAAGAAGAAAGTGACTTTTTATATTTTCTAGAAAACTTGCGGCATTTAAAGGGCGAAATGTTATTTGAATTACATGCCTACTGCTTAATGAGTAATCATGTACATATGCTGATTAAGGAAAGGCAGCCAGGGGATATTTCTTTAATTATGAAACGGCTTTTGACCAAATACGCGATGTACTTTAATCGAAAATATGATCGGAACGGAGCATTAATAAGTAGTCGATATAAAAGTGTGCCAGTAGAGGCCGACGAATACTTTATCCCTTTGATATGTTACATACACCAAAATCCGATAAAAGCCGGGATAGTTACGAAACTAGAGGAATATAAGTTTAGCAGCTACCGGGAATATTTGCATGGTGGAAGCCTAACGGATACAGCATTTTCATTGGGCATGTTGGGTAGAGATGAGTGGTTAAAACTGCATCAGTTTATTACCAATCATGATTTTGACGTAACAGGCAAGACAAATATAACTGAAGAAGAAATTCGACGTAGGATAATGCAGTGTACAGGCGGGCGGGAACCACATGAAATAGCAAGTTGGCCTAAAGCAGAGCGTGATCACTTAATTCGTCAGTTGAAAGAAAAGGAGGGCCTGTCTATTCGTCAAATAGAGAGGGCAACAGGTATATCTCGCGGGGTGATAGCAAAAATAAGTTGACAGATAAGGAACGTCCCTGCGTGTCCCTCCAATAGAGAGGGCAACAGGTATATCTCGCGGGGTGATAGCAAAAATAAGTTGACAGATAAGGAACGTCCCTGCGTGTCCCTCCTACTGCGTGTCCCTTTTGTCGTTTGCTCTGAATGGGAGATAACTCGGTGGTGAAAGTCCACTACAGGCTTGGCAGTAGGAACTGTTGGGCAAGGGGGTCCGCCGTGAGGCGGAGTCTGAAGAAGGAAGCATCTAGGCAAGTAATACGCTGATATTTAAGGAATTTTTGCCGTTATACCTGATACAGTGAATCATATCATTGGTAACGACGAAAAGAGGCGTCAACCTTAATTTTTTAAGGTTGACGCCATGACTCTTGACGCAATTACCCCGTTAACAACAGCTTTAGCATGCCTCGTATGATTAATGTCCGAATCTGTAAGCATAGTAGCTCTTCTGTTACGAAATGTAATTGATTACATACCTTTCACATCAGCTATACGTTTTCTTTCTACGAAATAGTAGAGCGCCAACACTATTACATACCAGACGAGTCCGCAAATAATGTTAATACGAGCCCAGTCTTGTTGATATAGTGTATAGATGATGAAAAGGAGAAAAACTATGGTAAGATATGCCGAATATGGCGCAAAAGGCATTTTGTATGCCAGCTTGTCAAGCTGTTCTTTTGATAATCCTCTACGGAAACTTATTTGCGAAGCCAAAATCATTATCCATGTAAAGAAATTACAAAGTGTACCTAAACCAGCAAAGTACATAAAAATATTTTCAGGTACGAGATAGTTTCCAAGTACGCAGAGTAAGAGAATCCCAGCGACGGCTAGTACCGAATTCATTGGAACACCATTCTTATTTGTCTTTGCTAATGCAGCAGGTGCCTGCCCTTTTTCAGCTAAATTGAATATAATTCGAACTGATCCATAAATGTTGCCGTTGAAGGAAGATAAAGCTGCTGTAATGACAACGAAATTTACGATTCCAGCAGCATATTGGATTCCAAACCGGCTGAAAATGTCTACGAATGGGCTTCCAACTTTTGAAAATTCTGACCACGGATAAACAGTAATGATAATAAACACTGCGCCAACATAGAATAGCAAAATTCTCCAAAAGGTAGTATTAATAGCTGTCTTCATTGTCTCTTCTGGTTCTTTGACTTCACCAGCAGTCATTGCAATCATTTCCATCCCGCCATAAGCCCACATCGCTAGAAACAAGCATCCAGCCAATCCTTCAAGACCATTCGGAAAGAAGCCACCATGAGACCATAAGTTAGATAAACCTAAAGGAACTCCATCATTACCCAGTCCAAATAAAATAGCCGCGAGTCCCAAAATAATCATGATACAAATAGTTGCTACCTTGATCATTGCAAACCAATACTCAAATTCACCGAAAACTTTTACGCTAAGCGTATTGATAGCAATCATTAAAATGAATGTTGCCGCAGCCCAAATCCACTGAGGTGTATCCGGGAACCAAAATTTCATATAGATTGCAACGGCTGTGACTTCGGACATACAAAAGATCAGTGCAGCTAATGTATAGTTCCAACCTACCAAAAATCCAGCACCTTTTCCAAGGTATTTCGAAGCATAATGACTAAATGCACCTGCGGATGGTTCGTGGACTGACAATTCGCCAAGAGCACGCATGATAAGATACATGAAGCCTCCACCTATAATATAGGCAAGTATAACGCTTGGCCCCGCCATAGTAATAGCCTTTGAAGATCCCAGAAACAAACCAACACCAATAGCGCATCCCAAAGACATTAATATTATATGCCTTTTTTCAAGTCCCTTCTGCAGTCCAGATGATGTGTTTTCCATAAACAATCCTCCTTGTTCATATTTGATCTCCTTATATGCTCAGTTTCCCACAGTATTTCACATCGACGCAGAGGAGCCATATCTCCAGATTGCGTGCCAATCCTGTTAGCCTGTAGTTCTGGGCACGGAAAACAAACCGCGCTGGTTTTCCGTATCTCGGTCATTAGGATTCCACATGACTCCAGGCGGCAAACCTCCCACATCTTGCGGCATCATCGTGCCCAATTCCTTCGTTCTGCCTATTCTAGAGATGGGACGTCAATCATGCTCCTCAGAAGGATCCGCGCCGTAAGAGATAATTCGACTTGACTGCCCCGGCTCTACTTTGTCAATGTGCTTGCTTGAGTCTGTCTATTGTGTTACGGGACTGTCTCCCCACGCGCCGGCCTGCGGAACTCTTCGTGACTCGACGGGCCTGCCTGTCCCCGGTGGTTTTACGCCGCTTTTATCGACTTCTAACCTCCTTCTCTTAACGCTATGTCGTGATGGTAAGCGAGTTAGCCTGCGGCAGGTTTTTGAATGGGTCAGAATACGGATTCTGGGGGGCAGGGCGGCGCAACTTGCCAAAGAGCGGCTGAAATGGCAAATTTAATTAATATTTCGACTATTCTTGTCGCAATTCGGAATCATTTCGCAGGATCAAGGGCGTTTTATCTCCATTGCTTACCACCTCTTTAGTTATTCATTTTAACAACTGGATATACGTTTGTCTTCGTCAGTACTAGCCAAATCAACAACTGCATTATTATTATCTAGTGCCAATATAAAAATAAGAAAAAAGTTCTATAATAAATAGCAAAGATCACGCCTTCTGGCGAATTCTCTAGTTCATTCTGAATGAATATGTCAAAAAGGACATTCACTTTTTTCTGTCATGTCACGAATTGAAGGATACAAGGGGACAGTTCGTTCTGTTTCCTTGTCCCAATAAGGGATGAGTAAAAGCACGGATATTTGACCCTGTTTGGCTCAGACTTACAATTACGTCCGTTAGATACGTCGCTTATATCATTTTTTAGAGATAAGCCTCAAAACTCTAAAGTCCCTAAGAGAAGCTAGGGGACGTTCTGAAACCACTGAAAAAGTCAATAAATAAACCAACATCCCTCTATTATGGTAAAATATAACTGTAGATATTTGCCGGAATGGAGGGATTTG
>CAYUNV010000240.1:0-5067 GCA_964446265.1 uncultured Negativicutes bacterium
TTTTTCCCAGTTCCCTTTACTCAGGCGAATTGTCAACAACTCACCCATCGTAGCCAACACGCCAAATTTAATAAAGCCCATAACAAATGGATGATTTCTGGTTAAACTAATAAATACTTTATGAGTATCAGGAACAACCAAAACAGAAAGAATAAGCAGCAATGCGGCCACCCACAAAAAATCACCTTTTTTCAACACTAAATCCCCTCTCTAAAAATGCAAACTTCACTTTAACAATAATAATTTACTGACGTAAGTGGCCAAAAGGAAACCATTGCCACTGCAGCGTTAATACTGCAGTGGCATTTTCAGTTCTTACGAAGCAGAGGTAGTTTCGACAATCCCTTGTTGTTTACGCAATTTCGCATTTTTATGAATTTTCATTGTGCCGACAGTAAGCAGCGGGATAACGACAAACGCGATTCCAACATAACCCATCGAGCCATAACCTTTTACTACCAAAGCGGTTAAACCGAAAGTAGAAGCGCCTACACACAACACAACGGTCAATAAAGCAATGATCAGTCTGCGCAATCTCAGACTTTCAAATGCGCCTTTTCCCTCCCAGGCTTTTTCAAAGCGGGTAACCGCAGTGAACACAAAGGAGATTGCGGTCCCCATCAAGGCAACAAACAAAATAACGCTGTACAAAATTTTCAACCAAGGCAACCCAAGCTGATTAGTCATGTAGTATACCGGCAGAGTTTCTTTTAAAACGTTCGGGGCAAAGCCTAACAACACAATACTCATCGCGGCTAAAAATAGACCGTTTAGCAAAATACCAAATACTCCGAACATATTGCATTCTTTGGTCGTTGTGATTTTATGCGAGACAGAAATGGCAGGTACCAACCCAAACGCCTGAAATCCTACATATAAGCATGCTTTCCAAACTGCTTCCCACGAGTCATTGCCAAACGTCTCATGGCTGGAAATGAATTTGATGGCTTTAAAACCATTCATGTCAAAACCCAGATAAACAAGCATGACCAACGTTACGATGAGGAAATATGCTTTATACCGCAAAACACGGAGGATAAGCTCCGCCCCGAAAATCGTCAAACACAGCAAAACGGCTCCGATCGCAGAAATACCAACAAAATAAGGGACTCCCAAAGTATTCTGCAGCAACGCGCCAGCACCGGCTATCGAAGTGCTCACGGCAATCAAGATATTCGCCATGAAACAAAGTTCAAAGACGACGGAAAAAACCTTTTCATAAGGATGATATAAGACATTGGCAAAACTCTTATAGTCGTGAACATTATGATCCTTTGCCAATACCAATGCGTTTCGATATGTCCAGGCTACGAGGCCCATGGCAATAATAGGCAAAAAAGCAGATGTCCAACCGTATTTTACATAGAAATTGACTTCCTGATTACCAGTAGCAAAACCGCCGCCGCAATGCGTTGAAAACCAGACTGCAGCTACTGAAAAAGATATCCAAATAAAACTAAGTCCTGATTTATTATCGGTCATTCTATTTGCCTCCTGTTTTTGATATTGTTTTTTCATTTTTAATCAGAATTTTTCTGCAATTCACACCGTACGCTTTGCCATTCCATTCTACGTTCATATTCTTGCCAACCGCATGCCCCCTTGACGTTAGTACGGAAGGAGACCCGCCTCTCCTTCCATATTAAAGCTGTCATCGAATAATTTTTGGATAGGTTACTTGCCGAAGCCTCCGGCCATCAAACAAGCCAGCGAAATTGAATTCAATTTCGTTGCTGACGAATCTGATCTTGAGGCCAAAACGATCGGGTGAGTCGCTCCGAGAATTACTCCGGCAAATTTAAACTTCGCATAATAGGTTAAAGCCTTGGATAAAATGTTGCCAGCCTCGATGCCCGGGAGAAGGAACAAATCCGCGTCCCCCGATACAGCGCTTGTGATCCCCTTGTGTTTTGCCGCTTCAGGGCTCAACGCCACATCCATCGCTATCGGCCCTTCCATTATGCAGTCAGGAAACAGTTCTCCGCTCGCATGCATGTCCACTAAGGCTTTCGCATCGATTGTGGCCGGCATTTTGGGATTGACAACTTCATTTGCCGCAAGGATCGCTACTTTCGGCTGCCGAATTCCTAATGCCTTAAGCGCCAACATCGCATTCGTTAGAATATCTTTCTTTTCAGCCAGATCCGGCGAGATATTCATCCCTCCGTCACTATGGTAAATCAGCTTATGACCTCCGGGCACTTCAAAAGCAGCTAAATGGCTGAGCAACCGCCCGGTTCGCAAGCCTACTTCACTGTTGAGAACGGCTTTGAGGAAATCAGCGCTGTTTACCAACCCTTTCATCAAAACCTGCGCTTGTCCCGTTTTCACTAGTTTCACGGCCGTAAGCGCAGCCTGTTTGACATCCGCTTCATGGACGATCGGTGTTTCCGCAGAAAGACCTACCAACGGCAGAAGCGGCCGAATCAGTTCTGCATCGCCAACCAGGATTGCCTTCGCCAGACCAGCATCTTGGGCGGCTTTAATTGCTTCCAGCACATCTTTATCTTGCGCCGCAGCTACGCTGATCACCACTTGACCCAACTTTTTCGCTTCGAATACAACTTCTTCAAAATTCCGCAACATATTGCTTCCTCCTAAATTACTGATACACCTGTGCCTGTTCTTCGCCATTCAGGACACGGAGCGCTCCGGCTGACAGAGATTCCACTTCCTCTTCGCCGGGTATAACAACGATAGGGGCAATGAATGCAACACGTTCCGTAATGTCGGTAACGAGCCTTTGCGAATAAGCCATTCCGCCTGTTAAGATAATGCGGTCGACTTTCCCCCGCACCACAGTCGCCAAGGAACCAATGTCTTTTGCTACCTGGTAGCAAAATGCCTGTAACAGTAATTCCGCTTTTTCATCGCCCTCGTCAGCCATTCGTTCCAAGACCCTCGCATCTTTGGTGCCCAGATAAGCATAGAAGCCGCCGGAGCCGAATAGTTTTTTCTTTATTTCTTCATACGTATATTTGCCGGAATAGCATAATTTCACCAATTGATTGGCCGGCAGTCCACCGCAGCGATCCGGAGAAAATGCGCCTTCTTCCTTACCATCGACGATATCGATCATTTTTCCGCCTTGGTGTACAGACATCGATACGCCGGTTCCCAAATGAGCTACGACAAGGTTCGCCTTTGGATACGGTTTCCCCAGTTCGGCCGCTACCTTACGGGCCACCGCTTTCATATTCAAAGCATGTGACATACTGCCGCGTTCAAGATCCGGGAAACCCGAAACACGCGCTACCGGCTGCAATTCGTCTACAGCCACCGGATCAACAATATAGGCCGGGATGCTCAGCGCCGTGGCAATATGATCCGCGATAACTGCGCCAAGATTCGAGGCGTGTTCGCCGCGTTCCGCTTTTTTCAGATCAGCCAGCATCAATTCATTGACTGCGTAGGTTCCGCCTTGCATCGGTTTTAACAGTCCACCCCGCGCAACAACGGCATTCAAGGATTCCAGCGGGATATTCACTTCTTTCAGAGCGTCTGTAATCAAGTCTGACCGGTACTGAAATTGGTCAATGACTCCGGAAAAGCCCTGCAAGGCCTCACCTTGATGTTCCACAACTTTTTTAAATACAATTTTTTCATCATCAAACACTGCAAATTTGCTGGATGTTGCGCCCGGATTGATCGCCAAAACTCTTTTCATTCTTTTTATTTCCTCCTTCTGCTGGTCGGTGTAATGAAAAATGAGAACTGTTAATCCAACAACGATTTAGCGATTACTGTTTCCGGAAAATCAACGGAACTGTTCTTAGTTATAACTCCTTTGATATCGCGGAAGAAGCGCGAAACCGCCATATCTTCGCTATAGCCATAGCCGCCTTCGATTTGCACCACATCAATCAACGCGTTTTGTCCGATGCGGGCAGCAGCCAATTTAATCATCGCGGCCTCCGCAGCGAACGGTTCGTCATTTTCAATCAATCCGGCAGCATGATAAACCGCTAATCGCAGCATATGGATATTCGTTGCCATTTCCGCCAACATGGTTTGGATCGCCGGGAAACGCGCAATCGGCTGCTTAAACTGGATCCGCTGCATGCCGTATTTCACCGCATCATCCATGGCAGCTTGGGCAATTCCGACAACCATAGCCCCTTCGGCCACGCCGGCAACAGCTTGCGCTTTTGCAACAATGGCCAGGCCGTCGCCTTCTGCACCCAACAAATTATTGGCCGGTATCTCCACGTTATCAAAAAGAATTTCCGCCGATTGACAGCCCCGCAAGCCCATCTTTTTGATGGTGCGTACTACTGACAGTCCAGAAGCATCACCATCAACCAGAAAAGCGCTCATGCCTTTCAATCCGGCACCCGGATCCGTCAAGGCAATCACTACATAAACACCGGCTTCGCCGCCGTTCGCCACATAACATTTCCGGCCGTTCAATATATACGAATTCCCGTCTTTACGGGCAGTCACTTTATGTTCGCCAACGCCCGGCGCAGCATCCGGTTCAGCAAAAGCAAAGGCTCCCAGGATTTCGCCGCTGCACATAGCAGGTAAATATTGTTCTTTTTGTTCCTTTGATCCCCACGCATTGATCGAATAAGCCGCCATCGCTGCATGATGATTTAAAATGGAAGCCATCGCCCCGCTTGATTTCGATATTTCTTCAACAATCAAGGCATAACAGAGAAACCCTGCTTCGGCACCGTCAAATTCTCCCGGTAAAAACATCCCCATAAAACCTTGTTCCGCCAAGGACTGTACCAGTTCTTGCGGGTGCAGCGCAGTGCGGTCAATTTCCGACGCTGCCGGTTCGATACATCCCTGCGTGAATTCGCGGGCAGTCTGTTGGATAATTTCTTGCTCTTCTGTGAACGCGTAACCCATGTTTTATCCTCCTACTCCTATTAAACTTCCTACGAATTCAGCAATAAGCCGGAAATTACGATACGCTGAACCTGGTTCGTTCCTTCGTAAATTTGTGTTACTTTTGCATCCCGCATCAATTTTTCGACAACCGAATCCTTGGAATAGCCATAATGTCCCATTAATTCCACTGCATCGGCCGTAACCCGCATGGCTGTGTCGGTGCAAAAA
>CAYUNV010000241.1:0-5037 GCA_964446265.1 uncultured Negativicutes bacterium
TTTCGCTTTGCGATATCGTGTTCTGACTTTTTATATTCTCCACTACCATTCTATTTCCTGCCAATATTCTTTGTTTTTATGAAATTTTCAGTTTTATTATAACGTGCTCAATTTTAAACCGGGATTGTATGAAAACACAGCAAAAATGGGGTCGTGTCGAAATGTAAGACTTCGACACGACCCCTGATTTTGATAAACAAAAATTTTAATGAAGGGCTCCTTCATAATTGAACATCTTGCCAGGGTTCATGATATTCGCCGGGTCAACAACCGACTTCACATCTTGTCCCATCTTATAGCCGACCGGTCCCATCTCAGCGCGCAGATACGGAGCTTTGGCAAATCCAATCCCGTGTTCGCCGCTTAGGGTTCCCCCTAACTCCAAGGTAACAATATGCACTTCATCCAAGGCCTTTTCCGCTCGGGCCGCCGCATCTTTATCCCGTTTATCAAACAGGATCGTCGGATGCATGTTGCCATCGCCGGCATGACCGCAGATCAGAATTGGTATATTATACTTTTTCGCCATTTCCATTGATTTTTCAACCAACACCGGCACCAAACTACGCGGGACCGTAGCATCTTCAGCAAATTTGCACGGGGCAATTTGGCCGAATGCTTTCGCTACACCCCGGCGGGCTGCCCATAAATTCTCCGCTTCGGCCGCAGTTTCGGCAATTTTAAATTCCATTGCACCACATTCTTTACAGATTTCGCTGACCCGTTTCGCATTTTCCTCGACGGTTGACGGCATTCCGTCCACTTCAATCAGCAGAAGTCCGCCTGCGTGTACCGGAAGGCCAATTTTCAAGGCTTTTTCCGTAGCCACAATCGCCATATTATCCATTAATTCCAACGTAGTCGGAATAATGCCGGAAGCCATCGTTACGCTAACGGTTTTCGCCGCATCCTCCAACCGTTCATAGATCGCCAGCATCGTCTTTTTGGTTGCGGAAGCCGGTACAAGGCGCAATGTGATCGCCGTGATCAGGCCCAGCGTCCCCTCCGAGCCGGTAATCAGCATCGTCCAGTCCGGACCGCACATATCACCGTCTACCGCGTTGCCGGTTTCGACCACACTGCCGTCCGGCAAGACAACTTCCAATCCTAGCACAAAGTTACGGGTAATCCCGTATTTGACCCCTTTCGGACCACCGGCGCATTCCGCAACATTGCCGCCCAGGGTGGATTCTTTCCAACTGGATGGATCCGGCGGATATAACAACCCTTGCTTGGCAGCCTGGGAAGCCAATTCGAAGGTAATGACACCAGGCTCTACGATCGCAATCTTGTTTTCGGAATCAATTTTGCGAATGCGGTCCATTCTCGCCATATCGACGACAATTCCGCCTTTGAGGGCGATTGCCCCGCCAGACAAACAGGTCCCTGCTCCCCGTCCGGTAATGGGGATATTATTACGTGCTGCCACTTTGACAACAGCAACCACTTCATCGCGGCTGGCCGGTTGGACCACTACATCGGGCAAATGGTCAAACATGGTGGCGTCATTGGAATAAATGATCAAATCTTCTTTTCCACTCAAGACATAGTTCTCTCCTACTATGTTCCGGAGTTCATTGAGGATGCTGGAATTCATTAAACTTTCCCCTCCTTCCGGCCGGCTTCATAGGCCTTATCGATAATTTCTGCAGTATGCAAGAATTTCACCGGGCTCTTTCTTTGATATAACCCGTCAGTGATATGCATCCGGCAGGCCGAGCAGCCGGCTACGGCGTAATCCATGCCGGTCGCCTCAATATTGTCAACCTTTGCATCGTTGATCTTACGGGCCAATTCATAATACACGGCACTGAACGTTCCGCCGCAGCCACAGCAGCGGTCAGCATCCTTCATCTCCGCAAATTCCAAGCCGGGAATCGCTTTGAAGATTTGCCGAGGCTGTGCCGCAACACCCATGCCCCGTACAAGGTGGCAGGCATCATGATAGGTGATTTTCAACGGCAGATTTCCAAATTTGGTCAAATCACAGTATTTCACTACAAAATCGGAGATATCGATCACCTTGGCGGAAAGTTTTTCCCAGTCCCCTGCCAACGGCGATTCTTTGAGCAGACCTTTGTATTCTTCTTTCAGCGCCGTGCCACAAGTGGAGCACGCCGTGATCACATAATCATACTCTTGCGCGTTAATCGCTTTGATGTTTTGTTCGGCCAGAATTCGGCCGGTTTCCACATCGCCGGAGGTAAAGGCAGGAGTCCCGCAGCAGCATTGATCATCCGGAATAAGGACGTCATAACCGTTACGGGTCAAAATGCGGATCACCGCTTCCCCCGCTTCCGGATACATATAGTTGAGGGTACAGCCAGTAAAAAAAACAACTTTGCCTTTACTGGTCGGCGTTTGCGCTTTCGTGTGGTATGGATTACGCGAACGCAACGGATTGCTGGTCATATTAGGTACGACCCGGCGCAAGTTGAGGCCGGCTGCCGGCAAAGGAATGCGGGCAACTTTGCCCCGTCCATCCGGCAAGGATTTAAAGATGAGTCCTTGGAAGGCTCCACCCATTTTCAGTCCCAAATCGAACAGCTTCCGATAGCGCTGAGCGGTAAAAGCTATTTTTTTGAACGGATTCAGGCCGTTGCGCTTCACTAATTTCGCACGGGCTTCCATAATGAGTTCATCTGTAGCGACGCTGGAGCCGCAGTTGGTTTTGCACGCTTTGCACAATAAACACTTTTCAAACCGGGCTTGAACGGCAGGGGTCAACTCGGCCTCGCCTGCCAACACAGCCTCAATCATCCGCACCTTGCTGCGAGCGGTAGTGTTTTCCCGATGTTCGGCGATCGTTACCGGACAGACCGAACGGCAGCCGCCGCAGCGGGCACATTTAACAATTTCTTTTTCTAAGTGTCTGATATCTTCCTGGTTATTCATTGAGCGACCTCCCCCTGGTTAAAAATCTGTTGGGGATCAATTCGTTGTTTGAAAGCGGTTTCCAATGCAGCCAGCGGGCTGTTCGTTTTACGCTCGTACAACCGGTCATATTTGCCGCTGGCAGCTCCCCCCAAAGCATAGGCCTCAGCCTGTAACGCAGTAATAATATCCTTATTTTTCGCTGCTTCTTGGTCCAAATAGAGATGAATTTTTCCATCCGCCAATTGTCCGAACAAGCCCCCCTTGACGCCTTTTTCAGCCATCAATTTGGCAAGTTTTTCCGTAAATGTTCCGACCGCAGTATAAGAAACTTTAAATTCGTCCAACAACCAAAAGCCGTCCATTTTTTCTTCTAATCCGGACAAATCCGGGATCATTGCCGGGTCAGCCGCAATTTGCCCCTGCGAAGACACCAGATAGGCATCCATTTCTTTCGCGTAGTCTTGAACTTCTGCTTCGTTACCGTCTAATTCGAACAGAATTCTTTGCCCTTTCTGCGGTTGTCCAAACAACTTGCTGCCAGCTGTCTCATCGGCCCAGAAAAGCCACGCAGGCGGCACAGGCCGGCTTTGCAGATAATGAACCAAGTCAATTGCGTTTTTCAATGAATTTACAGTAATATCATACCGTTTGCGAAATACCGGCTGCGGCATAAGCTTAATAATGTAGCGAACTCCTACAGCCAAATCAGCATAGGCGCCGGTCAAGAAACGAGTAAAGTCATAACCGGTTACATTTTTTATGCATTTCCCCCCAACCGGTGTAACTTCGCCGTTTGGCAATACATAACTACCACCAAGCAGGAAGTGCTTCCCGGCGCCGTACTTCCAAACCGATGGATTAGGACAACCGCGGTACGCCCATTCACCTACGCTCAATTGTTCAAAAGCCGGCGTATCCGCAGGAATAAAGCGTAATCCTTTTTCACTGACAATCGCATTGAGATCTTTTAGCAACGTACCCGGCGGCACAATTACCATCAGGTTATCAATGTCAAAAACCTCGATGTCTTTCCACTCGCTAAAATCCAAGGCAATTCCTTCAGGTTTCGGTTTCCGATACAAGGACACCGGAATTTTCTGCTCCTGAGCCTGCTGAAACAACTCTTGAAGCTGCTCGCTTGAAGATACTTTTTTTACTGCTGCGTCACTCAAATAAATTTACCTCCCTCTCCTCTGCCGGACTATATAAAGGTCCTGTATCCTTGAAATACAGAAACAATTATACGCATCACAAAGTCATTATTTTCTGAAAATTAT
Organism: uncultured Negativicutes bacterium; assembly: GCA_964446265.1. Lineage (GTDB taxonomy): Bacteria > Bacillota > Negativicutes > CTSoil-072 > CTSoil-072 > CTSoil-072. The sequence goes on from CAYUNV010000241.1 coordinate 4,155, forward strand.
TATTCTTTCTTCAATGGTTTTAGTATAGCCGATTCCACTACAAAAGACAATAGATCAAAAGCACACACAGAGCCGCCATTATAACCGAGTCATAATGGCGGCACTAACCCATTTATTCCCAACGCACTAAGTCAAAGAACAATGTAAAACACAAAACAAATCTACAAAACATGCAAGATTAGTATTTTTGCAGTGCAAGAAGTGTTGCGCAACAAGCTGCCAATACTCCCAAACCAACCAGGAACATCAGACCACCGACATAGCTGCCGCTCGCGCTAATGAAAAAGCCAATCAAAACCGGCGAAAATGCCGACCCTCCGTTAGCAACTCCATTCATCATGCCGGCGCCGGCGCCAACTGCTTTACCTGGTACAATTTGCTGAACTAGCGCCCAGGCCGGAGCAATACCAAAACCAATGCAGGCAATTCCGACAGAAATAATGATTGCGGCCGTCGTGTTGTCTTGCGCATATGCGCCAAAGTAGATACCGCAAGCAGCACCAAGCATTGCAAGAATTCCCAATGGTGCCTTTCGGCCAAGGAAATCAGCAATATAGCCGGATGCCAAAACGCTCAATATACCAAGAATATAGGGAAGTGAAGACCATGCACCCATTGCCGCCCAGGAAAAACCACGCGCCACTTTCAAGTAAGAAGGAAGCCAGGCCATCGTTCCCCAGAATATCGATGCCAAACAGAAATAATATAGTGTAAGAACCCAAAAACGATAATTAAAGATAAAGACTTTCATATTATCCCATACGCTAGTATGTCCTGCTGCAGCCTCTTGTTCCCGTTCCACCTTATTCCCAGCCTCAACCCAATCACGCTCAGCCTGATTGGCATGTTTACTCTGATTAGGAAAGTCAGTCGTTCTGAACCA
>CAYUNV010000242.1:0-5026 GCA_964446265.1 uncultured Negativicutes bacterium
AAGTTGTCAGTTTTTGTTCCCGTTCTTGTAGTGTCCCTTATTACAACCGCGTTCGCCGGCGGCACGGCGGGATCCGCTCCAGCGACTACCGGTTCTTATAACGTAGACCAATCAAATGTGAAAAAAATGATGGATCAATATGTAAACAAAGCTTATACGCGCGGATTTTTCAACGGATGCATTCTTTTGGCCCAGGGCGATAAGATTTTGTATGAAAACGCAATGGGCGTGGCAGACATGAAGACAGGAAGAAAGCTCGATATCGACACTGTTTGTGAACTCGCATCTGTCAGCAAACAGTTCACGGCAGAGGCAATTATGATGTTACGCGACCGGGGCCAGCTATCGCTTTCGGATAAGATGGAAAAATATTTTCCGGGAACTCCCTATAAGGGGATAACGATTGAAAATCTTTTAAATCATACCAGCGGGCTTCCCGACTATTCGGACTGGGTAGTGCAAAAGGCCAGTGAGCGCGGCGGTATTCCTAATAATACGATTATGGATGAATTCGTCATGAAGCCAGGAACACCGGTGCTTTTTGCCCCTAATGCAGAATGGAGCTATTGCAATACGGGATATGCACTGCTTGCGCGCATCGTGGAAAAAGTAACGGGGAGATCTTATGGAGAATTTCTAAAAAAAAAGATATTCGAACCTGCCGGGATGGATAAAACATGCGTATACCACAGACATCTTGACGGAGATAAGATTCAAAACTACGCATATGGCTATGTCTTGGACAACGGGCAGTACATATTGCCTGATAATTCTAAAAACAACAATTTTGTTATCGTCGCGGACGGGATTGAAGGGGACGGCTGCGTTAATTCCAATGTTTATGACCTGCTCAAATGGAGCCTGGCATTACAACAGTACAAATTCTTAAGTCAAAAAAGCCAGGAAGAGATGTATAAGCCCACACGATACGGACACGGAGAAGAATGCAGTTATGGTTATGGATGGGTTATCGGTAATGACGTGCAAATGGGACGAATTCTTACTCATTCGGGCGGATGGCCGGGATATTCTACGAGAATCTTCCGCTATACGGACAAAGACCTGACTTTGATTTATCTGATGAACAAAGATCCTTTAGATGCGTGGGGTAGGGCTACCTTCGAAGAGGGGCTTCAGGATATTGTAAAAGGACAGACGCCGAGGCCAATCAAAACATTTGATGAACTTGTGGATCATAATGAGCTTGATACCTCAAAATACCCAGCTTTCTGCGGAAAGTACGAGAATGACAACGAGATAATTCTGAAGGACGGTAAACTGTATGTCGCCGGGAGGGAATTCGGTGAAACAGAGGAGCTTTTTCCTTCAATTGAGGGAGGCTTTATTACGGAAGAGGGCTGCAGTATCACCCTGGATGGCCAAAAGATGATCGTAAGTTGGAGAAGTTTGACACCATCGATATATAACAAGATTGATTAAATAGGAAACATGTTGCCGGCCGTTAAAAGGAAGGTGGCCCACCACCAAATGCGGCCGTGGACGAACTCCTGGAGCGGATCACCAGAATCTACAAGTTATTTCGCCATATGTTGGCCGGACTAAAAAGGCAATATTGTCTTTAATCCGTTAACGCCTGTTCAATTCCGGTAAGGAGCTTTATACTTATAAAAACCTCGGTATAAATATATCTTTATATTCGGCGTGGTTACAGCGGTCGTTGCTAGGGTCTGAGCTATCCTATCTGGTTGAACTTCAATTCCAAGAAGAAGAAATCCTCGGCGCTATACGAAACGACTGTTCTGGAGTAAAGGCGTTCAATAAGGAAGGCCGTATACACATGCATCTTCAGGCACGGCCGGTAATATGCACTTAAAGGGCCTCCCCAAACCACGCCTTACCAGAATATGGGGAGAGGGTAAAGAAATGTTTGAAACTGTAATCAATAATGGACACGTAATTGACCCTGCTAGTAAAATCAGTGCAAAACTTAATATCGGGATAGCGGGAGGGAAAATCGTACATATCTCTGATGAGCTTTTAGTTGGCGTCAATGAAATTAACGCTAAAGGGAGGATTGTTTCCCCCGGATTTATTGATATCCATATACATGAAGATGAGTATAACGAACCCAAAGATGAATGTACATTAGAAAACTCAAATGCTTTGCTGAGAATGGGTGTCACGACTGCCATTGCAGGAAATTGCGGAATTCCGACAGGCTGTGACGATCCTGTCAAATATCTGGAAGTAGTTGACAGGATAAGATTTCCAATAAATCTGGCAATGCTTTCTCCTCAGTACTCTTTAAGAAAAGCAGTTGGGATAGTTAATGAATATCAAACGGCAAGTAAAGAAGAAATTAGTAAGATGGCTAACGTTTTGGAAGACCACTTAAAGCATGGTTGCTATGGAGTTTCGATGGGGATTGAATATATGCCAGGGACTAGTTCCGAAGAAATTGAAGCGATGATGAAGGTTGCATCCCGCTTTGGATGCGTAACGGCGATTCATATGAGAGACGGTGCGAAGAAGTCAATTTCATCTCTTTATGAGATGATTAAGGCTGCAGAATTGGAAAATGCAACACTGCAAATTTCTCATATTGGTAGTATGTGTGGTTATGGACAAATGGAAAGAGCTCTTGCAATAATTGACGCAAGCAGAGCAAAGGGGCTAAATATATCATTTGACTGCTATCCTTACGCTGCATATTGTACTGATATAGGCTCTGCTGCCTTTGATGATGGTTTTATGGAAGGCTATGGACTTTCAGATGATGGCTATTTTAGGCTTGAAGTCGCTATAGGAAAATATGCCGGAACTAGATGCACCAAGGAACTTTTTATGAAACTGATAGAATCTGAGCCGAACACCTTATTAATAGGCCATCTGATGAATGAGAATGAAGTAGACATGGCACTATCCCATCCGGCCTGTATTATAGGAAGTGACGTGGATTTTATTAACGGACAGGGGCATCCGAGGGGGATTGGAACTTTCCCTAGATTTATTAGTGAGCATGTAAAAAATAAAAAGTTATTAAGCATTGAACAAGCGCTTGAAAAAATGACATTCCTTCCGGCTCAAAGATACGGTCTTCCTAAGGGAACTCTGAAAGTTGGATCAGACGCCGATATTACAATATTTGATTTAAATAAAATTAAAGATCAAGCCACCTACCAAAACCCGAGAAGAGAACCAGAAGGGATAGAATTTGTATTGATGGGGGGCAAAGTAGCCCTAAGCCAGTCCACGATAGTTAATAGAAAACTAGGGAACACCATTAGAAAATAAGACGCACAAATTGTGCAGTGAGCCGGTGCTAGAGCGTCGATTGGCGTGCTGGGATATGCTGTCAGCGTGACCAGCCAGGGGGAATTTTGCGGGTGAGTATGACGGGCTAGGGCTCAACCTACGCCAAGGCTTTTCCGGCGACCAATTAAGCTGGATATTCCTGGATTTGGCATACCTCTTATAAAAAAAGAAGGAATGATGAAATTGAAGAAAAGCAAGATAGTTCTCAGTTTCGATAAAATGCTAATCGTCTTCATTGTGGGATTCGCGCAGTGCACCATCTTTATGTTTCCGTATGTAATCTTTGGTTTTTATAAACCGCTGCAGGATTCGTTGCAGTGCACCAATGAACAGCTTGGTTTTCTCATGTCTTTAATGGGTATCATGGCAGTATTATGCTTTTTACCAGGCGGCTGGGTCGCCGATAGAGTCAATCCTAAAAAACTGATAATATCCGGCCTGGTGATAACCGGCATTTGTGTCTTCGTTTGCACTATTTTTGTCAACTATACCGTATATTGCGCCATGTGGATAATCATGAGCATCGCCGGCGCTTTGCTGTACTGGTCGGCGGGAATGAAAATCGTAAGGGTGAATACTGATCCTGACGAGCAGGGCAAGGCATACGGTTATTTTTATTGCGTCAACAATTTGTGTACGGCCGGCGCCAATGCCGTCGGTTCGGCTCTGTTGGTAGCCTTCAGTGCAAGCGTGTTGCTTGGCTTCAAGTATTACATAATTTTCCTCGGTGCACTTAACTTCGTTGCCGCTATCATCGTCTGGAAATGGGTGCCATTGCATCAAATCTCAAAAGTAAAAACGGACGCGGACGAAAATGACGATGGAAAAATATGCTTGAAAGATCTGAAATATGTTTTGACACGCAAAGAAACCTGGCTGTTCGCATTTGTTGTGTTTTGTCTGTATGGAATGACAAACATTGTAACTTATTTTACCCCTTATTTTAGTGATGTGATGAATCTCAGCGTCGCGTCGGCGGCAATTATTTTTACGGTAACCGGGCCGCTCGGCGCTTTTTGCGGACCGATCATGGGTACGATTGCCGACTGGTTCGGCTCAACGCTCAAAGCTATTGTCTGGGTGACTCTGCTGACGCTGGTGCTATTGCTCGTCATGGTCTTCGTCGATACTCTGACCCTAACCGAAGCCATCGCCATTGATGCTGCAGTATCAGCCATTAGCGTAGGCATCTATTCCATCGGTTTCGCGGCGATAGAAGAAATCGGAATGGAAAGGCGGGTTGCCGGCACTTGCATCGGTGTGGCCTCAGTCATCGGCTATTGCCCGGATGTTTTTATGTTCGCCATGTTCGGCAAGTGGCTTGATATTTATGAAAACGCCGGTTACAAATATATCTTTATATTCGGAGTGACTACGGCGGCCATTGCTGTGGTCTGCGCCAGCTGGTTGTTCCTCATCGCGCAGAAGAAGAAATTATCGGTGTTGAAACAAACGAACGTCCTACATAAAGACGTTACCGCCTAGAATGCGCTTTCTTTTCACCGCAGTATCCGTCTTCTGCAGGCAGTGGCTGAAAAGTTATCAGTAATAGTGTGCCTTAAGGAGGGGTTATATGGCTAAAAAATATAAATATCCGATACTTCAGATTAATTTAGATTATATCTACGATAATTCAAAAAAGCTTGTTGATTTGTGTAATCAAAATGGAATTTGTATATCAGGAGTTGTAAAAGGTTTTAATGGTGATCCTAAAATAGCAGAAGAACTTGTAAAAGCAGGCTGTGAACAT
>CAYUNV010000243.1:0-5017 GCA_964446265.1 uncultured Negativicutes bacterium
GCTACCGCAACCACCAGCACCAATGCAGCGATCGGCGCCACATAACCTACCGCTCGGTTAGATCCTTGGTAAATACGGCTGCGGCCCAAATTATACCCATTTTTCAAGAAAGCGATCCCCGCAAAGATTCCGCCCGCAAAACCAGCTAACCCCACCAAACCGTTTAAGTCGCCGCCGGCCAGACGTAAAATACCACGCAGCGGGCAGCCTAAAAATACCAATGCCCCGATAATCATCAAGGCGCCTAATACAAAGCGAACTGCCGGATTGGCACCGCCCCGCGGCCGAAATTCACCGCTTGTTTTCGCGAAAGCAAATGAACCGAGAATAAAACCCAATATTTCCGGCCGCACGTACTGTAGCGTCGCCACTTGATGGATCCCCAACGCGCCGGCAATATCCCGTAAATGGCAAGCGGCACAAAAACCGTAATTGCCTGGGTTACCGGCTTTTACTAATACCACAGCCCCCAGACCAAATACGATGCCGGTAATAATGATCAAGAACCACTGCATACATCAACCACCTCATAATTTTATAGAATATATCAATACGACATTCAGGTATATTCTATATGTATCGAATAATTCCTTTTTCTTTGCCGTTTAACAGGACATTTTTTCCGAAATGGCGAATAAGCCTTACAAAATGAGGTGATTTTACATGTCCCAATGGCAATTATTGTCTGTGTTCAATGCGGTAGCCGAGGAAGGAAGCTTCAGCGGCGCCGCCAAACGGCTTGAACTGACCCAGCCGACAGTCTCTTTCCATATCGACAATCTGGAAAAAACCTTCGGCTGCCCTTTATTCCATCGCACCGCCCGCGGCGTCAAACTGACCGTTTACGGCGAAACATTATTCATCCATACCCGCAAAATCAATAGCCAGTTAGAAATGGCGTACCAACAATTACAATCGATGCGGCTGGGCCAAGCAGGAGAAATCCGCATCGGCGCCAGTACAATCCCGGCTGAATACATTTTGCCCCCTCTGATTGCCGAATTTCTGCGCGACCGGCCCGGATTGCAAATTTCGCTGCAAACCGGCAACAGCGAAACAATCCTGTCCGGCTTCACTGCCGGCGAATTTCCGATTGCAATTATCGGCATGCCCCCGGCAAACGACCAGCTATCCCTTCGCCTATGGTCGGACGAACTGGTGCTGATTGCCCATCCGGATATCGCGGCCGCCCTGGGAAAAGATCCGGGAATAGAAACGGTTTTTTCTTATCCCTTCGTTTCCCGCCCGGCTTCTTCCGGTTCACTGCATACCGTTCATGCCGCGTTGCGCGAACAGGGCATTTCGCCGGAACGCATGCGGGTTGTCTTCCATGTAAACGGCAATGAAGCCGTAAAGTCCGCAGTCAGGAACCAAATCGGCCTGGGATATATTTCAAAATGGGCCGTTCAGGAAGAACTTGCCGCCGGCCAGCTGCAAATCATCCCCACGCCCGGCTTTGCCATAACCCGCCAATTTTATGCCGTTTGCCAACCTCCGCCGTTATTAAATTGTTTCCAGGCCTTTTGGGACTTTCTCACCCAGCAAACCAGATCCACAAACAATCCGTAAAATAAAAACAGCAGCTGGAGCAGATGCTCCGGCTGCTGTTTTTATTTTACCTCGATACCATTTAGACGGCCTGTCCTATAAGCGAAGCTTCCTCCACGGCCAATAATTTTTCCGGGTCTAAAATAATAATCAGCCGTTCTTGAAATTTGCCAATGCCCCGAATGTAATTTTCGCCGCTCTGACTGACAAAGGCCGCCTGTGGCTGTACGTCCTCATCATTGAGCTTCACGATATCTGTTACTTCATCCACAATACAACCGGAATTTGCTTCGTTTACATTCAGCATGATAAACTTACTTTCCTCTGCCAGCTCGCTTGCCGGCAAACCGAATTTGGCCCGCAAATCGAAAATATAATTGACTTGGCCCCGTAAATTAATAATCCCGGCCAGCGTTTTTGCCACGCCAGGCATCGACTGTATTTTAAATTTCTTAGACCGCAAAATCCCGTTTACCGCCGATACATCCAATCCGTATTCTTCATTATTTAAGGTGAAAACAACCAGTTGAATTGCCACAAAGGGTTCCTCCTTCCACTAGTACAAATTATAAGGTGTTGGCCAGTTCGCTCAACTGCTCTGTCAACCCCGTGATTTCTTCAACACTCGCCGTGATTTCCTCGATCGCCGCCGCTTGCTGTTCCACCGTCATCATGGTTTCATTCCCCATACTGACCGTTTTGTCCACAGAACTTTTAATGCTTTCCGTCAATTCTTTGATTTTCCCTACCGTTTGTTTCGAATCGGCAGAGAGATTTCTGATTTCCTGGGCTACGACGCCGAAGCCCAATCCGGCTTCGCCCGCCCTGGCAGCTTCAATCGCCGCGTTCAAGCCTAATAAGCGGGTTTCATCGGCAATATCTTTGATAAAATCCATTACCTCATTGATTTTTCCGGTTACCGTATTTACATTGCCGATTTCGGTATTGAGGCTGGATTGATTGCTGCTGACCGTCATCGCCGAAGCAGCTAATTGCTGCATAGTCGCCGATATTTGATGCAAACTATCGTTGAGAATGTTGCTGACAGCCTGTAATTTTCTCTGTTGATACGCCATCTTGGACATGTTGTTGGCTACAATGAACAACACGTTGGCTGCCGCTTCAATCCGTTCTTTTGACAGCTTGCTGACTTCCCGTACTGCTTCCACATACCCATCCGGGTCAACGCCGATTTCACCGGCAATCCGGCGATACTTCGTTTCATCCGGAACATCGGTTAATACTTGTCCGCCCAAAATTGTTCCGATCAATTTCCCTTCAATCATGATCGGTGCCGCAAAATCAATGAGTCCGGCATGACATTCGTAGATTACCGGTTTACCAGTTCGAGCCGCCTCTTCCCCTCCCTTACGATGCGACTCCGCACAACGTTTATCGCCACACTCCGTCGAGTGAGTATAATTTTCGCAAAAGCGCGTATAACTGCTGGGGTTAGTAACAGGAGTCCCGGATACATCTACCGTAACACTGGCTAGGCCAATCCCTTTGGCAAAATCGTCCTGGAATTGCTGCAAAAAACGAATGTCGATAATATCAGCTAACTTTAAATTACTCACATCCATTACATTCGCCAGAACATTTTTATCTTGTTTCATTTTTGTGTTATTGTATTCAGCCATTGTAAATTCTCCTCTTTCTTCTCTTTACTCGATCTTAAAATACGGATCCCTTCCCGCTAAACAACCATGACCGGGTAAAATACAACCACTTTGCCAGAACAAAAAAAGCCAGACCTCTGCCTGACTGCAAAATGCAACGCGGATGCGGAGCAGCAGCCTGGCAGTCATAGATACCCTATCCGTAGACCCATAGCTTTGCGTCTTTGCCTTTCGGCAAATTTGCCAAATATTCTGTTTATAATTGCGCGATATGCCCCCCTTTTCTTTTCGCTTGGCAGTTGCGTAAGCGATTTACCATATTAATTTGTTAAGAATGATTCGCTATTTAAAAAAAAAATCCTGCTGCTTTCGGCGGCAGGAAAATAAAAAAATTTGTTTTTTATTCCGCACAATAGCGAACCAGATTTTCGCCAGAATCTACGCACACCAGCCGGCCCGTTTTTTGCAGATATTTGATGTGGGCGATCGCTTCCCCATGCGCAAACCACTTCTGCGCCACCGGAAAATCAGCCCAGGTTCCCCGAATATCCCAGCTCATGTGCATGGCAATTTCATACGCAGTGAGCGGCCCATTATCCTGGATAATCCGCAGCACTTCTTCCAGGCGGTGCGAATGATGTGCTTTTAATTGATTGATCCGCCCCCGGCAATCCGTAAACAGGCTGCGATGGCCCGGCAAAACCAGATCCACCTCCAGCTGCGCGATCTTGTCCAGACTGGCAAAATATACGGCCAGCGCGTCTTCTTCTTCGATCCATTGGGATATGTTCGGCGTAATATCGCCGAGGATGTGATCGCCGGAGATCAAAATTTTCCGTTCCGGCTCATAGAGGCAAATATGGCCCCGGGTGTGGCCGGGAGTGAAGACGCAGCGAAAATGGTATTCTGCCGCTTTGATCACATCGCCTTCCGCCAAATACGTAAAATCCAGCGAATAAGCCGGCCGGTAAATATGGCCGGGATGTTTTTCAAACGCCACCGCGAGAAGGTCTGCCGGGAAACCCTGCCGCACGGCATACTCCTGCAGGGGATCCCAATGAGCATCAACCTCCGGGCCGCTAAACGCATTAATCGTCATGCCGTCCTGTCGGCTGGCATAGGCTTTACAGCCGGGCCGGATCAACGCAGAGGCAAGTCCGCAATGATCGGCATGCATATGCGTAAGCAAAAAATCGGTATTTGCCAAATCCAAGCCAATTGCGGCAAAACCAGCCTGCAAGGCCTGATGGCATTCTGCGCGGTTCATCCCGGTATCGATTACCAAGTTACGGTCTGGTCCGGTAATCACATAAGAATTAATCGCTTTCAGAGGGTTTTTCGGCAACGGAACCTCGATGCGATAAAAATTTTTCGCTATTTTTTCAACCATATATTTTCCCACTCCTGTCAAGATCAAATTCAGTATCCTCATCAGCCGCGATACCGCAGCATCACGGACATCTTCTAACAGCCGGACCGGTTCAGTAAAACGCTGCTTTGCGCATCCGGCAACCGCTAAATAGTATTCTTTGCCAATTGCCGCTTTCCCTTCTTAGGATCGCTGCGGGGATTATTCCATTAATACCCGTTCATTGGCAGAACAAATGAAATTGGCACGTGACAACCGTCAAGCCCCTTCGGACTTGCCCACTTGATCAGCCGTTCAAATACTTTGACAGCGCTGCAAAACTATGCTATTGTTAACAAGTATATGCCTGTAAGCAAGTCGGCTTCAACAATAGCCGAACTATTTTTAGCAGCAATGATACCCCGGTAACCAAAATATACGCTGTTCAAAAAGGCTGAGATGCGCCAATGCAGATCGGCTTTTTCAATATCTGAATGTAAGG
>CAYUNV010000244.1:0-4872 GCA_964446265.1 uncultured Negativicutes bacterium
GATCAATATTGAGATAACCGCTAAATTTTCGATAAACGCAAGAAAGGTTAACTCCTTGACCGCACTGCTAATCATAATGTTAGGCGGATCGCCGATCAAGGTCGCCGTGCCGCCAATATTTGATGCGATGATTTGTGATATTAAATACGGTGTTGGCTTTAGTTTCAGTTGATGGGCTATGCTAATAGTAACAGGTACCATCAGCATTACGGTGGTTACATTGTCTAAAAGTGCTGAACAGATGGCGGTCAGCGTACTGAGCGCAATCAACAGTTTTACTGGATTCCCGTCGACCTTCTTCGCTGTCCAAACTGCCACGTAGCGAAAGAAACCAGTGTCTCCGGTGATTGTGACGATTATCATCATGCCGATCAAAAGTCCGATGGTATTAAAATCGATATGATGCAAAGCCTGGCTTTGGTTGATGACCCCAAATACTATCATCAATACCGCTCCGGCCAATGCAACTACAGTTCTGTGGATCTTTTCCCATACGATAAAGCCATAGGTTACTAAAAAAATGATAGCAGCAACTAATGCCTGCATGTTTCCCAATTCCATTAAAAAACCTCCTAAAATGAATTGAAGACAAATAAATAGAAGGAACCCTTGGTGACAGGCTCCTCCGAAAAACACTCGCTATAATTAATATACAAAGTATATATCTAGTGAAAGCCGGCTGTCAAGATCCTTCCGATTAGCGGAACCTCGAAAACTTTGCACTTACTGCCTTATAGGCTTCGATCATCAAAAAAGGAACGAGAGAGAGCAGAAATACGATTGCCAGTTCTTCCGCCGTAGGGATGATCGTCTTAAAAATAAAGCGAAACGGACCGAATAAGGAAACTAGCATCAGGAATATTGACAGTGCCACCGCAGCGTTCATATACTTGTTAGTAAAAAAGCCGAGTGAAAATACGGAAAAATGTTCGCTCCTGGCTGAGTATGCACATATAATTTGGCTCAGGATAAGGGTTATGAAGGCAAATGTCCTACCTGCCGGCACATCCCCCTGATATTCCGCCAAACCATACTGGAAAGCGGCGAGCACAGCTACCATCATTATAACACTCTGTATGCAGATCATTGTCTTTAATCTATTCCCCAGCAGCGGTTCATCCTTATCTCTGGGTGCAATCGTCATGATATCAGGTTCTTTTTTCTCAACCCCCAACGCCAGGGCGGGAAAAGCATCGGTAACGAGATTAATCCATAGAAGTTGTATCGGCAGCAACGGTATCGGCCAGTCCAACAGCATGGCGACAAATATCACCAACACCTCAGACGCATTGCACGAGAGCAAGAAATAAACAAATTTTTGTATATTGGAATAGATCACACGGCCTTCTTCGACTGCCGTCACAATGCTGGCAAAATTATCATCAGCGATTACCATGTCCGCCGCTTCTTTCGTAACATCCGTCCCCGTTATTCCCATCGCTATGCCGATGTCCGCTTTTTTCAATGCCGGAGCGTCGTTAACGCCATCACCGGTCATGGCGACTATTTCATGATTCGCTTGCAGCGTTTCAACAATAGACATCTTATTGGCCGGGGATACCCTGGCAAAAACACGTATATCTTTGGCCATTTCCTTGAGTGTTTCCAGCGACAGCGAATTTAGTGCCAATCCAGTCAGTACCTGTCGTTCATCACTGGCGATGCCCAGATCCCTGGCGATCGCAAACGCGGTATCAGGATGATCGCCTGTAATCATGATAGGCCGTATGCCGGCTGCCTTGCACTTGGCGACGGCAGCTTTCGCTTCAGGCCTGGCAGGATCGATCATGCCAATCAGTCCAATAAATACCAAAGATCGTTCGATTGGATCAGCTTCCAGGACAGATGGAAGTCCAGACCACCGCCTGCAGGCGATCGCTAAAACCCGTAACGCTTGCTGCGCCATCGCATGATTTTGGCTGTGTATAAAAGAGATTGCTGCATCATCTAAAGCAACTATTTTGCCTGCGATCAAGCGATTGTCGCATTTTTTCAATACTAAATCCGGAGCGCCTTTGGTAAAGGAAATAATGCCGTGATCGCCATTCGGATGAAAAGTAGTCATCATCTTCCTGCTTGAATCGAAAGGGATCTCGGCCAAACGGGGATATTTCCGCCTCGCCTGCATTTCACCGCCTTTGGCGGCAAGCGTTATAAGCGCACCTTCCGTTGGGTCGCCGATAATGCTCCATTCTTCCTCTGTTTGTTTCAATTCCGCATCATTACATAGCGCGCTTGCGAGTAATAACAAGGATAAGTCTTGTTCCGCAGATAAAGATACGGGGACTCCGGCAAAGTTGATTTCGCCTTCCGGTTTGTAACCTGTACCGCTGATATCGAAAAGGCGCTCACCTGCCAGTACCTTCGTAACTGTCATCTGGTTTTGAGTCAACGTGCCGGTTTTATCCGAACAAATAACCGAAGTACTTCCCAAGGTTTCCACCGCATGCAGTTTTTTCACTATGGCCTGTTGGGAAGCCATCCTTTGCACGCCTACCGCTAAAACGATCGTCACAACCGTCGGTAACCCTTCCGGGATTGCCGCCACAGCTAAACTGATTGCGGTCATCAGGATTATTTGCACTTCAGTTACGTTCAAGTTATTATGGCTGGATGCCTGGAAAACACCTACAACAACAATTACCATGCATACAAGCAAACAAAGGAGACCGAGCATCTTGCCGAATTCCTTCAGTTTTTTCTGCAACGGAGTAAATTCCTCACCGGAAACTTGAAGCAAATCGGCAATTTTCCCCAATTCCGTCCGCATTCCCGTTTCCACTACGATACCCTTGCCGCGCCCGTATGTTACTACTGTGCTCATGTATCCCATGTTAACCCTGTCCCCGACGGCGGAATCTTCCTCAATTGCTTCTGTAGATTTTTCCACCGAAGTAGATTCTCCGGTAAGCGAGGCTTCCTGCACTTGTAGATTAATCGCTTCAAACAGCCGAACATCTGCCGGTATATAATCACCGGCTTCAAGAATAACAACATCACCCGGCACTAATTCACGGGCAGGCAGTAATTGTATCGCGCCGCCTCTCAGTACCTTGGACATCGGGACCGACATTTTTTTTAATGCTTCCAATGCCTTTTCTGCCCTAGCTTCCTGGAATACACCAAGTGATGCATTTAATACAACAATTGCTAAAATAACCAGGGAATCAGTGATATCGCCTACAAAAGTTGATATCAAACTGGCTAATAATAAAATTATGACCAAAAAATCCTTAAACTGATTCAGGAATTTTTGTATAAGCGTTTCACGTTCTTTTTCCACGAGTTCGTTCCCCCCAAACTCAGCTTGCCGCTTTATCGCCTCTTTGACAGCAAGCCCTTGGTCAAAACGAACACTAAGTTTAGCGGCAGTTTCTTCTGCACTGAATTGATACCAGGATTTCATCTGCCCACCTCCCTGGTAACCGTCTGATAATAATCTAATACGATACCGTTGATTGCAAATCCTCTCAAAATCAACATTGACAACTATCTTGAATGTATTTATCTCTATTATGGGATTGGCTTACGGTACTGATGAAAAAGAATTTTCGCGACCTAGCATATATTTTTCTATTTAATTTACAAATTTGTTACAAATGATTGCTTCTTTTTACTATATACTAGTATTAACAAATACGCGGAGGAATAGCTTATGAGTACGCAAACAATCCTGATCGTTGATGATGAAGATAAAATTCGTAATATCCTCGCCCTCTATCTTACAAAAGAAGGCTTTCAGGTTGAACAGGCAGTTGATGGCGTTGAAGCGATTCGCAAAGTAGATCAAGTCAAACCGGATGTGATCATTTTAGATATTATGATGCCCGTTTTGGATGGCATTGAAGTTTGTCGTCAAATTCGCAAATTTTCCCGTGTTCCCATTATTATGCTTTCGGCCCGCGCCGAAGAAGAAGACCGGATTATGGGGTTGGAATTGGGAGCCGACGATTATATCGCTAAGCCGTTCAATCCCCGCGAGGTAATCGCCCGGGTAAATGCGGTACTGCGCCGGGCACCCAACAATGAATTTACCGCCGCAGACCACCTTCATTTTCCCAATCTCGAAATCAACGCCACGGATTACAGTATTACCACCAATGGAAAAACCATTCCATTAACCGTAAAAGAAATGGAATTACTCTTGTGTTTAGCCTCACGTCCAGGGCAAACATTTTCCCGCGACCTCTTGTTAGAGAAGATATGGGGCTATTCCTACAGTGGTGAAACCCGTACGATTGACAACCACATCCGCCGCCTGCGGCAAAAAATCGGTGCTAACGATACAACACCCTGGGATATTAAAACAGTCTGGGGCGTAGGGTATCGGTTTGAGGTAAAAAAATGAGAAATTCATTACAATTTAAATTGTTGATTGCTTTCATGCTTATCATCAGCCTGACATTAGGCAGCGTGATATTCGGTATCTCTCTCTTTATTAAAGATCAAGTAGTCGCTGACAAACAAAACGATTTGCTGCAAAAAGGAACCGAGTTAGCCCAGTCCATTCAATTTTTACAAAATTTCCCAAAAAACACGGACCGTCTGAATGATTTTTTGAGCCATGCCGATCAATACCTGGGCGCCCGTATCTGGATATTGGACAAGTCCCGCCAAGTCATTGCGATCTCGGGCGGACGCATGGGCATGGGCAATATGCAGAACATGCATATGGGGAACATGGGATTAGGCATGGGAAATATGCGGCCGCTGATTGGGCAGCTTGATCCCGTATACAATGGACAAATCCTGACGAAAATCATGGAACAGCCTTATTATGGCGAAAAGATGGTGGTTGTGGCCGTTCCAATCAAACAAGCAGACAGAACTGTAATCGGTTCCGTTCTTCTCAATGCTCCCGTAACCGGCATT
>CAYUNV010000245.1:0-4863 GCA_964446265.1 uncultured Negativicutes bacterium
ACTGTGGAGCGCATGAAGGAAATTATTCGGCGTATCAAAGAATTGGGAGTCGCGGTTACTCTGAGTATTGGTGAAAAAACGCTGGAAGAATACGAGGAATACCGTAAAGCCGGTGCCGATCGTTATTTATTGCGGATTGAAACTACTGACCGGAAACTATACCAGGATTTGGATCCGGGAATGAGTTGGGAACATCGGGTCCAATGTTTAAAGATCCTAAAAGAACAAGGTTGGGAAGTCGGTACCGGTTCCATGGTTGGGTTGCCGGGCCAGAGTTTAGAGACAATCGCTGAGGATATTTTGTTTTTTCAATCGATTGACGCCGATATGATTGGCATCGGGCCGTTTATCCCGAATCCACAGACGCCTTTGGCTGCTGAAAAAGGGGATAATTTTCCGTTAAGCCGTAAGGTATTGGCTATTATCCGCTTATTACTGCCGGACAGTAATATTCCGGCGACAACTGCAATGGAAGCGTTAAATCCGGAAGGGCGGATTTTGGCTTTAAAGAGCGGAGCGAATGTCGTAATGCCGAATGTCACGGAGGGAGAATACCGTGGGTTATATGTTTTGTACCCGGGGAAAATTTGTATCAACGATACGCCAGGGCATTGCCGTTCTTGCATTACGGGAAAAATTCAAGCGATTGGCCGGTCTGTATCGTCCGGACACGGGTTTCGACAGCGAAGCGAAAAGAAAACGGTATGAAGCGGGAGTGATAGAGTGTATAGTTTTCCTTTGCGGGAGGATGAGCTGATATTAAAGAAGGGTATGGCCAATCTGGAAACAGAGTCCGCTCATTTAACCGGTGCATTTTATTTAACGACAAGCCGGTTGGTTTTCATTGGCTATTTGGTTGATGCTACGCAAAAATATGTTGAAGAAGCTTCGTTTGCGCAAATTCGGGAAATTCGGCCGGAGAAAACATTTTGGCTCATATCCAATGTGATGCGCATTATTCGAAATGACGGCAGCCACATTAAAATCCTGATTACGAAGCGGAATGATTG
The DNA here is from genome assembly GCA_964446265.1 of uncultured Negativicutes bacterium. Lineage (GTDB taxonomy): Bacteria > Bacillota > Negativicutes > CTSoil-072 > CTSoil-072 > CTSoil-072. The sequence goes on from CAYUNV010000245.1 coordinate 1,011, forward strand.
GTTGAAGGAAATACATAACCAAATGCAAAAATTAGGATTTGCGTTTTGACCATTTTCCTAGTAATGGTTGGTTGACATCCGGATGTTTCCTATATATAATGATGTCATTGCAAATATATTCAATGGTGATGCAGAGGACTTGGCAATGGGTACGATTCGTTGCAGAGAGAAGGCGTCAATAGGCTGTGAACGCTTTTACGTAATTACCGGTTGTTACCACCTCTAAACTGCAGGCTGAAGATGAGTAAGCTGGGCCGGGACGATGGTCCCGTTACCAAAACTATGAGATGGGCTTATTAGGCCAATCAGGGTGGAACCGCGGGTGAATGCTCTCGTCCCTAGTTTAGGGATGGGAGTTTATTTTTTTAGAAACAGGGGAGGTTGAAGGTATGGGCGCGATCAATATTACATTAAAGGATGGTTCTGTACGGGAAGTGGAGGCGAATAGTACTTTATTGCAAATTGCTGCTTCTTTGAGCCGTAGTTTAGGGAAAAGCGCTTTGGTAGCTAAAGTAGACGGCCGCTTGGCTGATTTGACATCTACGTTGGAAAAAGACGCTGCTGTTGAATTTTTGACGTTTGAAGACCAGGAAGGGAAAGATGCTTTGCGGCATAGCTCATCCCATATTTTAGCGCAGGCGGTACAACGTCTTTATAGTGATGCGAAATTGGGGATTGGACCGGCAATCGCGAATGGCTTTTATTATGACTTTGATACGGAGCATACGTTTACTCCGGAGGATTTGACGAAAATCCAAGCTGAAATGGAGAAAATAGTAAAAGAAGATTTGCCGATTGAACGAAGTGTGGTCAGTCGTGAAGAAGCAAAAAAATTATTCCAGGAAAAAGGCGAGCTGTACAAAATCGAATTAATTGATGATCTGCCCGCTGATGCGGCGATTTCGTTATATCGGCAAGGAGATTTTGTGGATTTGTGTGCCGGGCCGCATGTGCCTTCTACTGGGAAAGTGAAAGCGATCCAACTGCAGAACCTGGCCGGAGCATATTGGCGCGGCAATGAAAAACGGAAAATGCTGCAGCGTATTTATGCTACTTCGTTTGAAAAGAAAGCGGATTTGGAAGCTTATTTGCGTATGTTGGAAGAGGCTGCAAAACGTGACCATCGAAAATTGGGCCGGGAACTGGATTTATTCAGTATCCAGGAAGAAGGACCTGGTTTTCCTTTCTTTCATCCCAAAGGCATGGTTATTCGTAATGAACTGGAAACATTTTGGCGGAAAGTACATATAAAGTATGGCTATCAAGAAATTAGAACGCCAATTATTTTGCATCAAAAATTATGGCAGCAGTCGGGACACTGGGATCATTACCGGGATAACATGTATTTTACCAAGATTGACGAGGAAGGGTATGCTGTTAAACCGATGAATTGCCCTGGTGGAATTTTGGTTTACCGCAACAAGCACCATAGTTATCGCGACTTGCCGTTGCGGACTTGTGAATTGGGCTTGGTTCATCGGCATGAGCTGTCCGGCGCATTGCATGGATTAATGCGGGTGCGAAGCTTTACTCAGGATGATGCTCATATTTTCATGCTCTCGTCACAAATACGCACTGAAATTCAAGGCGTCATCGATTTATTCAATGAAGTCTACAGCGTATTTGGCCTGACATACCATGCGGAGTTGAGTACAAAGCCGGAAGGTGCGATGGGCTCAGACGAAGTTTGGGAAACCGCGACGAACGCATTACGGGCAGCTTTGGAAGATTGTAAGATGCCGTACAAAGTGAATGAAGGCGACGGCGCTTTTTATGGTCCCAAAATTGACTTCCATTTACAGGATTCTATTGGCCGGACCTGGCAATGCGGTACGATCCAATTGGATATGCTGATGCCGGAAAACTTTGACTTGAATTATATTGGCGAAGATGGACAGAAACATCGGCCGGTGATGATCCATCGAGTAGTGTATGGCAGTATGGAACGGTTCATTGGAATTTTGATTGAGCATTATGCCGGAGCTTTCCCTGCTTGGCTGGCTCCTATCCAAGTAGCAATATTGCCAATTACTGACCGGCACGCTGAATATGCAAAAAAAGTAGCCGCTGTGTTGCGGAAAAATGATATTCGGGTTGAGGTTGACGATCGCAACGAGAAGATTGGCTATAAAATTCGTGAGGCGCAATTGCAAAAAATACCGTATACGCTGGTTGTCGGCGATAAAGAAATAGAAAATGACACTATTGCGGTTCGGCAACGCGGAAAAGGCGATATTGGTGCTCAACCGGTCGATCAGTTTGTTGCCATGATTTCGAACGAAATTGCTACAAAAGCCAATAACGCTTCTTGACTTTTATTATAACGAATGGTAAACTAACTTAGTAATATTATTGAAGCAGAAGCCATCCGCTTCTCACCTTACAACGCTGCTGCAGTTCGTGAGGTTTATACAGCTTATAGCTTTATGCTGTTTTCGCGGATGGTTGCGACCGTCCGCTTTTTGTTTTCTTCAATCAATATTCGAATACTTAGGAGGTGTACGGCAATTAGCAAAGAAACTCTCAAGATTAATGAGGAGATTCGTGCCAGAGAAGTTAGAGTAGTCAGCGATTCGAATGAGCAGTTAGGGATTATGCAGACCCGTGATGCTTTACGAATGGCAATGGAACAGCAGTTGGACCTGGTAGAGGTAGCGCCGTTGGCCAAACCGCCCGTCTGTCGTATTATGGATTTTGGCAAATATAAATACGAACAGCAAAAACGGGATAAAGAAACTAAGAAAAAGCAGAAGGTTGTCACCGTAAAAGAAGTGAAATTGCGTCCAAATATCGAAGATCATGATTTTGGCGTAAAGCTGAAGAATGCGCAGCGTTTCCTCAGTGATGGCGATAAAGTAAAGGTGACAATCATGTTTCGTGGGAGAGAATTGTCCCATACTGAACTTGGGAGACAGGTCTTAGTGAGAATGGCCAATGAATTGAAAGACATGGTTATCATCGAGCGTGAGCCAAAGCTGGAAGGCAAAAATATGATTATGATATTAGCAGCAAAAACACACAACTAAAAAGGGGGAGCAATCATGCCTAAAATGAAAACTCGTAGAAGCGCCGCAAAACGTTTTAAAGTTACCGGCAGCGGTGAATTTAAACGTGCTAAAGCCTTCAAAAGCCATATCCTGGAGAAAAAATCACCAGCACGTAAACGGAATTTGCGTAAAGCTACTTTGGTTAGCAAATCCGATCATGAACGCGTATCGAAAATGCTTCCGTACGCTTAAAAATCTGTATATACGTTGAAGGGGGCTAACACATGCCAAGAGTAAAAAAAGGTGTTACTGCACATAAAAGACACAAAAAAATTCTGAAGCTCGCTAAAGGTTACCGGGGAGCGAAAAGTAAACAATTTAAAAAGGCCAATGAAACGGTAATGAAAGCGCTGCATTATGCGCGTAATGACCGTCGTAAGAAAAAAGGCGATTTCCGTAAACTTTGGATTGCCCGTATTAATGCGGCTTCCCGTATTAACGGCCTCTCCTATAGCCAGCTTATCAACGGCTTGAAACAAGCCGGCGTTGAAGTAAACCGCAAAATGATGGCGGATATGGCTGTTGCCGATATGGCAACTTTCGCAAAATTGGTAGATCTCGCCAAAGATCAATTAAAGAAATAAGTCGTTATTATACTCCTCGAAGCAAATCGGGGAGTTTTTCTTTCGAAATGCCTGCGCAGTCAGAAAAAATGAAAAATTTTTTTCTGACTGCGCAGGCATTTCTGCAAAAATAGCGAAAGTTTATAATAGTTAAAAAATACGCCTCAAACTACCTTAAAGGAGGAGTTCAACCTTGGCCTTAGTTAGCATGCGGGAGATACTTGAAGATGCACGTCAACGCAA
>CAYUNV010000246.1:0-4795 GCA_964446265.1 uncultured Negativicutes bacterium
GATTTCATCGTACTTTTTTCCTCTTTTTCTGTCAAGTGCTACTTCAATCTCCCACGTGTGCCGCCTTTACTGGTTCGATAGAAACTTTGACTTCACGAATCGGCAAATTTACCAAAGCAGCAATACCGGCAAGCAACATATCGGCATACCACATCCACTGGTAGTTTCCATCATTTGCCATTGCAATCCCACCCAGCCAGGCCCCTAGAAAACCACCGATTTGATGTGTAAGAACTGCCAATCCCAATAAAGTCGCCATATAACGTGTGCCAAACAGCTTTCCAATCAGACCGGCTGTGGGCGGCACCGTAGCCAGCCAGGTGAACCCCAATCCGGCGGCAAATATATAGAAAGTAAGCGGTGTCTTGGGAGCTAGAAGGTACATGGCAATCATGACCGTGCGACTGGCATACATAACGGCTAAAATATATTTCATCCGATAACGGGTGCCCAGCGCACCGGCCGCCAAACTGCCCGCAATATTAAACAGACCTATAAGCGACAGTGAAGCGGCTGATACACTGGCTGCATGGCCGCATAACGATATTTCCCCAGGCAAATGAGTAACTAGAAACGCTACATGAAATCCGCAGGTAAAAAAGCCCGCATTAAGGCACAAATAACTCGGGTTCCTTAAAGCTTGTAGCACTTGCGCGTATAACCCGTCTGCAGCAGAAGCTACCGTGAGTTGGGGTGATACCGACTTGCCGCGCAGCACGCTAGCCAGAGGAATCGCCAATAAAGTGGTGACAGCCATGGTCAACATCGCCGCTATCCAGCCAAAGCCACTGATAATCGCTTGCAACAAAGGAGCAAAGACGAATTGTCCCATCGAGCCGCCGGCATTAATAAATCCGCCCGCAAATGAACGCTTCTCAGCCGGCAGTTGACCGCTAGCCGCTCCAATCAAAACAGAAAAACTGCCAGCACCGGCGCCGGCCGCGCTTAAAATACCCATCGTCACCACTAGCGCCCATTCTGATTGAACCAATGGAGTCAGCGCCGTACCGCCTGCTAACAACAGCGTACCAAAAAACAGAACGTGATAAGAGCCATTTTTATCGGCAATAGCTCCAAATATTGGCTGAACCAAACCCCACACAAACTGGCCGATAGCCAGAGCAAAGCTTATCGAAACAATACCCAGGCCCGTAGCCTTATCCAGCGGGGCAACAAACAGACCTATAGACTGTCTGGCTCCCATCGTAATCATTAAAATAGATGCCGCACTCAACATTAACAGCCAGGTAGTTTTTGTTTTTTGCGTTGTATCCAGAAATAATCTCCTCCTAACCTTAATAAGCAAGGCTGCCCCCCCCATAAGTTAATCTCTTTGAGAGACAGCTTCACAACAGGGTAAAAAATAATATCCCGCATGTTGTGTATATACACACTTTGAATAAAGAATACTTTGTTACCCGAGTCTTGTCAAGAGATTTTTCGTGTCCCATACAAACCTTGCAAAAGCTATTTAGGATAAAAGATGACCCTGCTCAAATTTGCCTGCTCCGTCGAATATTGCAATATTTGTGCGGCTTATCAGCGTTAAATCGAATGGAGTTTCCCTTGATCACTCGGTATTTTTTCTTATCCATTTCAACAGAAATTTCACTGGAAAAACCCGCAACAAATTCCTGCATTCCTTCTGGATGGGCTTAGGCATTCAGTTGGCCTTCCGGATCAATTTCTAACATATACATTTCAAATCGTCTGCCAAAAACATCGCTAATTCCTGCTAACTCCGATAAATATTGACACCTCTTCCTGATTCAAAGTGAGATTGCACTGCTTAAAGCACATGATTTATGTTCGGCCATTCTAATCATCTTCTTTTACAACCTTCATCCTTTGACTTTGATAGCCTAAATGGTTCATAATCCTGGTCACACATTAAAAATAGTTCACGGAGTTCCTTCGGAGAATAATTAGAATACTCTCTGTTCATATAGACTCCCTCTTAACCAAAAATATGAATTTCATTTGCACCTTATCAGAAAACAAATCGTTTCCCAAATCTTTACCATATTGTTTACACTTCTAGAACAATCTTGATGTTCCTCTATAATTCAAAAAATTCGTTAAATTTTAATTCTATCATATACCAAATCATTACTAATAATTATTCATTGTAATAGTATTTTTATCCACTATTTTTACAACTTAATTTCGACAAAAATAAAATAAGCCGCATTTTTTTTACGAATTTGGAGACTCTTTTCGATTTAATTTCCTATGTCACGACTTAATTTCGATTCTACAACACTTACAATGTTATCTTATCCTTGATCTGGTTATATTTGGCCTCGCCAATGCCTGGCACTTTCTTTAATTCGGTTAACTCCCCGAAGTTCCCATTCTCCTGTCGGTATTCAATAATCCGTTCCGCCAAAGACGGTCCGATCCCAGGCAGTTTATCCAACTCGTCCTTGCTGGCAAAATTGATATTCACAACATCATTACTGTCGGCAGAAGTTCTTACATTGGCACTGGCACTGGTACTGCTCTGGCTTGACCGGGTTGATGCGTGGGAAGAGGTCCCTGTATTTTTAGTTGCCGGTACCGTCGCTACAGGAACATTCACATGCATCCCATCCTTGACAGCTTTCGCAAGGTTTACCTTTTCCGCGTCCGCTCCCGGCGCAAAGCCGCCGGCCTTCCCTACCACATCCACTACCCTGCTGCCGGCAGGAACACGCAGAATACCCGGTTTGTTTACCGCCCCGCTGATATAGACTACAATCTCATCCCGTTCCGGCTTCGCTTTCGCAGAACCATCTAAATCGGTCGATACGTTCGCCATCGTTTGCTCACTGCTGTTTTTTTGTCCATAGAAATAAAAACTACCGCCAGCGATCAATATTGCCAATACCAAAATAAATGCAAAACGCTTTTTCACTTCTTCTGTCACTTTGGTCCCCCCGTCCCTGGATCCCACTATAACATCCTAAAAATCCCTTTTTCTAAAAAACTTCGGCACTGAATATCAAATACCTGCAACTTTTTAACAAATTTAACTGCAATAGTAAACCATTTTACTATCCCAAGCAAAAGATAATCCGCATTGAAACAAAAGTTTCAATGCGGATTTTTTATACACCCTCGCAAACCTATCGTATCCTGATTTTCTTATGGCAGCATCCAACCGAGAACATACGCTTGTAGATACGTCAATACCCCCATAAAAATGACCATCGCAATACTGTGCGGTAAGGCAAAGCGGAAAATCGTCGATTCATGACCAACCAAACCGGTAGCAGCACATGCAACGGAGATACTTTGCGGTGAAATCATTTTACCGCAAACGCCGCCCGAAGAGTTCGCCGCGACAGTAAGGTTAGGATCAATTGACAACTGCTCGGCAGCTGTTTTTTGCATCGAACCAAACAACGCATTAGATGACGTATCGGACCCTGTCAGGAACACGCCCATCCAGCCTAAGAGTGGTGAGAAGAATGGGAACAGAGCGCCCGTAGCGGTAAAGGCGAGACCCAAAGTAGAACTCATCCCGGAATAGTTCATAATATATGCCAATCCAAGAATCATGGCGATTGTAGCAATTGGGAAAACCAATTGTTTTATGGTTCGGAAAAAGCAAGTGAACGCTTTGCCAAAGCTGTAATTCGGCATGATGAAAATGGAGAGAAGACCCGAGAAGAAGATTGCAGTTCCGGCGGCAGATAAAAAGTTAATCCCATAAGTAGCCGCATACGGTGTGTTTTTAGCAACAACCGGAGCTGCTTTAAGGATTAAGTTATGCAGCCCAGGCCAGAGTATAGGAGTTAACCCAAGCGTTTTCTCCCAGCCTACCAGAACCTTTTTAAAGCCGATAAACTTATCATCAGCCCACAAGAATACGAGTACTGCCAAAATTAAATACGGAGCCCATGCACGCAGGATTTCACCAGTAGAATATTCACTTTTGGTAACACCCAAAGAAGGTTTCTCATCCGGAAAATGCCATATCTGGCTTGGTTTCCAGAATTTGAGGAAAACCAGCAAACCAAGAATGGTAACAAACGCCGACGTAATATCCGGCAAATATACACTCACATAGTTGGAAGTATAAAACTGGGTAACAGCAAAACACAAACCGGCTACAATCACGGCCGGCAATACTTCTGTGGATCGTTTCCAGCCGCACATTAAAACAACCAGCCATAACGGAACGATCACAGAAAGGAACGGCAATTGGCGGCCAACCACTTTACTGATCGCCATTGGATCAATACCGGTAACCTGTCCGGCTACAACAACCGGAATCCCGATGGCACCGAATGCAACCGGGGCCGTATTGGCAATCAGGCAAATACCCGCTGCATACACAGGGTTAAAGCCCAAACCAACCAGCATGGCGGCAGTAATCGCCACGGGTGTCCCGAAACCTGCAGTTCCTTCAATAAAAGAACCGAAGGCGAACGCAATAAACAACGCCTGCAGCCGTCTGTCATCCGTAATTGCCGCCAGGGAATTCTTAATAATCTCAAATTCCCCCGATTCAACGGTCATGTTATAAACCCATATTGCCGTTACAACGATCCAAACAATGGGGAATATCCCCACCAGAGCGCCGTTCAACGTAGCGCTGATCGCTAACCCGGCAGGCATCTTAAATATAAAAATAGCGATTAAAACAGCTGATAAAACACCAAAAAACGCTGCATTATGGCCTTTTGATCGTTTAATGCCCAGCATATACAATAAAATAAATAACGGGATTGCTGCAACTAAAGCCGACAAACCGATACTTCCCAACGGGTCGTAGTTCTGAAGCCACATGATTGAATACACCTCACTC
>CAYUNV010000247.1:0-621 GCA_964446265.1 uncultured Negativicutes bacterium
TGAGCCGGCAATCCCGGCAAGAGCCGGAAAAATCAATACCGAGACAAAATTCGTATTGGAATATTTCCAGGTAGAGGCGCCGGAGTTGCTGGCCGATCTTTATCCGCGGGTAAAAGATATTATGAGCAGCGGAATTGTCAGTGTTTCTCCGAATGATACGTTGCACGATTTAGGCCGCATTATGAAAAAGAATGGAATAAAATCGGTTCCAGTACTGGATGGCCGGCGGCAATTGTCCGGAATTGTTACTGTAGGTGATTTAGCGCAGTTATATTTTGATGAACTGGAAATGCAGGATTTAAGTTTGGCGGGTGTGGATTTTGCCGGATTACTGCGGGCTCTTGACGGTACTTTGCTATGCGGCGGGGATTTGCAGCGAAAAGTGACCGGAAAAGTGCGGATTGCTGCCGGCAGCTCACGCACCATTTGGCAAAAAATTCATCCTGGGGACGTCGTGCTGGTGAGCGATCGGCCGGATGCGCAATTTGCCTGCATCCAACGAGCGATTTCTTGTATGATTTTAACCGGGAATGATCAATTCGATCTGGAATTGCAGGCGGAAGCGGAAAAGCAAGGTGTCATTGTCATGATGGCAACTTATGATACATATACTTGCGCGCG
>CAYUNV010000247.1:631-2388 GCA_964446265.1 uncultured Negativicutes bacterium
AGGAAAAGGTCATTGCATTGAAGCCTACCGACTTGGTCAGTGATGTGAAAGAGATTGTTGCCCGCGACAACTATCGTTTGTATCCGGTGGTCGAAAATGAAAAACTGGTCGGTGCTGTTTATCGCGATAAATTGTATATGCAAGAACGCGTGAAAGTCATTTTAGTGGATCATAATGAACGGTCACAGGCGATTGAAGGCATTGAAGAGGCGCAAATTATGGAGATTATCGATCACCATCGCCTGGGGGGGCTTCAGACCGGTGAACCAATTTTTATCCGTCATGACCCCGTTGGTTGTACGGCCACGATTGTCGCCCATATGCATTGGCATCGTGGAATTGATTTACCGAAGCCGATTGCCGGCCTTTTGCTGGCGGCGATTGTGTCGGATACCGCGTTGTTCAGGTCACCAACCTGTACTGCGCGGGACCGCGATACCGCCGAAAAATTGGCGGCGATTGCCGGCCTGGACTTAGCGGCGTTTGGCCTTGAGGTACTCAAGGCGGGAGCCAGTTTAAAAGGAATGTCGGTCGCTGATATTATTCGCAGTGATGTCAAGGAATTTGTCATTGGCGAGTACCGGATTGCCGTGGCACAAATATCGATCATGGATGCCCAGGAAGCGTTAACGATTCGCCAACAATTACAAGATGATATGGAAGATATGCGTAGGAAAGAAGACTATGATATGGTATTATTGATGGTAACCGATATCATGGCGGAAGGAACGCATTTATTTTACACCGGTCAGCCGGATATTTTGGTGCAGAAGGCATTCGGGATCAGTGGGACGGACGGCGGACTTTACCTGCCAGGTGTCCTGTCCCGGAAAAAACAAGTGATTCCGCCGCTGATCGAAGCAGCGAAAAAACAATAAATGTCGACAGATTTCACAGAAGTGTGTTGACAGAGAGTGTGTAGGAGGGTATTGTGCGTAGTCCATCAATTGTGTTTTTGGCGATGGTACTAGGAACTGAGGTTTTTATTAGCTGGCTTGTTTATTTCTTTTTGAACCGGCTTTTGGAGGTATTTCAAAAGCGGTGGATTCGTGTTGCCTATTGGAGTATCACGGCCGTGATGACGATTGCAACGCTTGCCAGCTGGACGTTTTATACGACAGGCATTCCGGTCGTCGGATTTACTATCGGCTTTGCCTGGATATTGGGGCTTCTCTTCATGTTGCCGCTTTTATTGTTGGTGCAAGGAGTTGTTTTTTGCAAAAAGCGCTGGAACAAGACGAAAAAAACAGGTCAAGACAAGCCGGACGGCGACACGATGACCCGGCGCGATTTCTTGCAGCGGGCAGCCACTACGGTACCTGCGTTAGGGTTGGGTGTGAGTGTCAATGGCGTGTTTGATGCATCGGACATTGTTGTCCAACGGCATAATCTTGTAATGCCGGATTTTCCGGCCGGGATTGGGAAATTAAAAATAGCACAAATCAGTGATACCCATATTGGTCCGTTTTTTAGCATAGAAAAATTGGACCAGGTATTGTCGATGCTGCAGCGTGAGAAACCAGACATGCTGGTTATTACCGGTGACCTGATTGACAATTTGGATGAGTTGACGGCAACGATGGAACGGCTGGAAAAATTTCATGCCACGTTGCCGAAAGGCGTATACTATTGTTTAGGAAATCATGAATATTTTCGGGATCTGGACCGAATCCGCCGGGTATGGAAAAATAGCCCGGCTACCTTGCTCGTAAATAACAGTCAGCAGATCATTGCCGGCGAAAAGCCCGTCTATTTGT
>CAYUNV010000247.1:2398-4795 GCA_964446265.1 uncultured Negativicutes bacterium
TCCGTGGGTTCCCCGCGGGGCGTCTTCTGACGGCAAACGGCAGGATTATTTGCAGCGGGCCTTGCAAAATGTGCCGAAAGGGGCCTTTTCTCTGCTGGCAAGCCATCATCCGGATTTTATTACCGATGCGTTTCAAGCCGGAATTCCATTAACCATGACCGGACATACGCACGGCGGGCAGATCGGTTTGTTTGGCCAATCGATATTGCCGCTGAAATACCAATATATGCGGGGCTTATACCAACAAGAGCAATCGTACGGTTATGTCAGCACCGGTACCGGGCAGTGGCTGCCGTTCCGATTGGGCTGTCCGGCGGAAATTACGATGTTTACATTGGCAAGCTGATCGGCGCTCCGGGTTGCCTGGTTGGCAGGAAACTGGCAGGATAGTCCGAATACTAATAATGGTAGAAAACCCGCCTTGCGGCGGACTTTTAAGGCGATGGCGGAAGTCGCTGATTGTACGTAATACTAAAAAATGCAGAATGAGTCGAGGCAGCGTTTTTGCCGGAAAAGGGGTAGAATGAGTCAAACGAGAATTAAACCGATGGTGGAGGGCGGTGTTTTAACCGCTGTTGCGATCCTATTTGCGCTGATCAGTGCTTATTTACCGCTGTTGGGCGCTTTTGTGAGTTTGATTTGGCCAGTGCCGATTATTTTATTGGGAGCCCGGCATGGGTATAAATGGAGCCTTATGGCTACTGTGGCTTCCGGTTTGTTGATTGCCATCCTGATGCATCCGCTGCATGCAGTCGGGGTGGTTATTGGTTTTGGCTTGATCGGTATTGTTTTAGGACATTCCTTCCGTGCCGGATACAGTCCCGTACGGACGATGATTGCCGGATCGGCTGCTTCACTGGTGTCGAAAGTGGCGGTTTTGGGAATTGGCGCGTTGGTCATGGGAGTTAATCCCCTGGATGCGCAAACGGATGCCTTGGTGCAGTCAGTTGGCCAGGTGACTGAAATTTATCGTAACCTGGGTATGAAGGAAGAAGACTTGGAAAAACTCAGCACGGCTATGCAGGAAATGATGAGCGTACTCAAGATCATCCTGCCGGCTGGATTTGTTGCCGCCGCTGTTTTTGATACCTATTTAAACTTTGTCGTTGCGAAAGCCGTAATGAAAAAACTAGGACATACCGTTGCGCCGTTTCCGCCGTTCAAACATTGGAATATGCCGTGGGTGGTGCTAGCCGGCTTTTTAGCCGCGTTGATTATGATATACTGGGGACGGACACGGGAAATTTCCTGGTTGTTTGAAGTCGGGCTGAACTTGCAGGTTTTAGCAAGTATATTCCTGTTAGTACAAGGATTGGCGCTGGTTTTCTTTTTGACGGACAAATATAAAACATCCAAGTTTGTTAGAGGACTTATCCTTATTTTGGTGCTAAGCAATGGATTCCTCAGTCAGATCCTGATCCTTGTCGGGGCTGTAGATATTGCGATTGATTATCGCCGACTGAGAAGGAATGGTGCGGATTAGCGGGGAGAGAGGGCTGCTGTGAAAAATTCATCTTTCTGGCTTGATATCCGGTTTTTTGTGGCAATTGCTGCGTTGATGCTGATTGTGATTGTTTTTTATAATCAGGTTATGGCCGCACTGGGAATCATTTTGTTAAGCATCGTATATTTCGATGGGCGCAAACGATATCTAAAGCGGCAAGAAGCATTGACGGAGTATTTGGAATCGTTGACGAAACATGTTGACCAGGCTTCTTGCCATGCTTTGCAGCAGTTGCCGGTTGCGATGGCGATTGTCGACAATGGCGGAAAGCTGTATTGGTTGAATAAATTGATGGTTTCCTGGGGCAATGGACAGCTTGCAGTTGGACAGCCGATTCAAACGCTCTGGCCTAATCTGGGAGTAGAACAGATGATTGGGAAGGCCGGGATGGAAATCCTTCACCATGGTGACCGTCATTACCAGGTGATTTACCGTCCGTTAGAGCAAAATAACCTGGAAGATAAGCGTGTGATTCTTTATGTTACGGATATTACCCCCAGTGAAACCGTCCAACCGGAATGTCATGCGGCGATGCCGGTTTTGGCTTACATCCAAATTGACAATTATGGCGATGTGCTGCAGGGGCTGACGGAAAACCAACGGACTGCGATTATGGCAGAAGTGAATCGGCGCTTGATCGAATGGGTTTCCTTGCATGAAAGCTTTTTAAAAAAGTATACCGATGATATGTATTTGGCCATATTTTCCCGTCAGGCGCTGACGCAATTATTGGGCGAGAAGTTTGATATTCTTGACCAGATCCGCAACATTCATGGCGGGAATAAAATTCCGGTGACGCTGAGCATCGGGATTGCCGCGGATGAGGTTTCACCGGCGTTGTTAGGCCAACGCGCGCAGGCCGGGCTTGATTTGGCCCTTAGCCGCGGTGGTGA
>CAYUNV010000248.1:0-4780 GCA_964446265.1 uncultured Negativicutes bacterium
ATGAAGAAAACTGGGATTTAGCAGTTCATGATTGCTCAAACTACACAAAGTTTGCGAGAGGTTTAAATTTGAGCAGCAAAGCGGGTATGCTGTTCGGCGCCAGTAATTATGCCTGTGAGTTTTCTCTGATTCCATACGAAATATTTATGCCAATACTGAATGATGACAATTTCAAATTTTTACATGAAGAAGAATTGCCTGACGACTATAAACCCGAAATTATAGACTTTTAGAATAGCATCTCATTCCCAATCAAACGCAAATTACATAGCGAAGAAGGAGAGAAAAATGGCAGTTGTAAAATGCACAAAATGCGGAAAAGTGTTTAATACAGAGGGAGCAATACTGAAATCGATCGGCGATGGCGGATATTTAGAATGTTGTCCTAAATGCGGTAGCACGTCTGTATGTTATGTGGACGATTTCCAATATGACGAGGATAGAAAATGGGAGGGATTTTAAGAAAAGCGGGACAGTCGGCATGAGGGCAATGAGGGCGGAATTTCATAGCCTTTCCAGCACCGCTATACCCAATACGGCGAGCCATACCACTGGTAATGGTGCAAAATGGCGTGTAACTCGATGTGACAGGGGTTCGACGCGCCTCGCCTCCGCCAGCCCAGATCAGGATTTTCTGACAATCTCAACACGAAACCCTCTTTACCAGTCATGGCAAAGAGGGTTTTTGTCGGTTTTGGGGACTGATGAGGTGCCAAGCTTGTCTGACGGGGGTTGTCCTGTCGTCAGCGTGGTGTTTAGGCGGACATGTGGTTCAACGAACGGCGGAAGAAACTCCTGCCAAATACTCAAAGATTTGGCAGGAGTTTCTTTCGCTTTTAAGGAATACGACATGGTCAAGACAACTTGCCTGTATCCTATGCGAAGGCATTGTGCTGACTCGCTGAACAAATCGATAAATAATTGGAGGCAGAGTACGATGAAAAAGGTTATTGGTATTTTGGCTTTATTTTTGCTTGTGATAGGTTTAATCGCACCACCTGCATATGCTTGTTATGGTGTTCGCGCTATGGGGATGGGCGGAGCGTTCATAGCTGTTGCCGATGACGTAAATACCGTTTACTGGAATCCTGCAGGGTTGTCTAATATTAAAGCAACTGAGATAGGTTTACAGCACATGACAAATAACCGTGACAGCCTCAACTATATCGACGTTATTGAATACGTTACTCCACTTAAAAAAGGCATTTCTGGAATTGGTTTTCATTATACTAATAACCGAGATACTGCTTACTTCGGAGTTTCTGAGGATACTGGATATACAAACTACAAAAGTGATTGGTTTACATTCTCTTATGGCACCAAGGTCACCGATAACTTTGCAGTTGGGATAAATGTACGACAAGTCAAGGATAGTGCTTCCGATGCCACAATCAACGGCATTGTACAGTCAAAAAGCTATAGCGCTAGTAATACTGGTATAGACTTAGGCTTTCTGGGTACTGCGGGCAAGTTGTCATATGGTATGCTAGTTCAAGATGCAAACAAACCGAAAGCCCTTTTTGGTAGTGGCGAAATGGAACGTAATTATCGCCCGGGTATTGCGTACCGGCCGGATAACAAAACGATAATTGCATTTGATGCTTATGATGTTAAACCGAGCGAGGGGTCTAAAACAGAGTACTCTATAGGTGTTGAGCACAAGATAAGCAATGAAGTATGCGCGCGAATTGGCAACTACCATGGTGCAATGACCTATGGTGCCGGTGTTAAGATTGATAAGAACATCGAACTCAATGTGGCTTATCTGTCAGGCAATCTCGGAGGTACCACCCTTATTGGATTGCAAGCGAAATACTAAACGTTGAAGATGATACTATTAACTTTTATTTATCCTAATGATGCATAATTACAGGAGAAGACTAAATGAAAAAAATATTTCTCTTTTTCACAGCAGTTATTGCTATTACCCTTTTCATGTCATTTCAGTCGGAAGTTAAAGCGGCCTCTGCGTGACGTCTTAACATACCTCCCGGTTCGGTTGAGGTTGTAGCTTTAACTAAAGTTTATAAAGTTGGGCAAGCATTTCGCACTAGCGATGTAGGCATGCATATTTATTATGCTAAAAATCGTTCTAAATATCATGGACATAAAGAGTTAAAGTACTGGGCCAATGGAGTACCAATTGAAGAGGGTTACATATTTAAAACTCCTGGTAAAAAGACGATCACTATAAAATATCAGGGTAAGCAAGGTCAATATGATTTGCAGGTTTTTCCTGCCAACCTCGGCGCTAATATCAAAGAATGCTATATACTAAACGCTCCCCCAGAGTTTTCGTACAAACAAACATTAGATTTATTTGACCCTTCTGATATTACAGTAAGATGTGTTTATACCAATGGTGCATATGATGACTTTAGAGCTAGCGACTTAGAGTTTTATGCTAACGGTGTTAAATTATCTAAAGGATATAAGTTTAAAGAAGCCGGCAATAAAAACTTTGTCATTCGATTAGGAAACTACAATATTAAACAACCACTAACAGTAGTTCCTACCTTTGATAAGGCTGTAAGTCGTTATGAGCTTATAAATGAACCTGACCAAACCAAATATAAAGTAGGGGAAGCTTTTCATACCTGCAAATATACTGTTAGATGTTACTTTGAAGACAATACTACAGAGGATTATAGCGGCGATCAGCTTGATATAACTGCCAATGGCGTACAGATGCATGAAAACTACGTCTTTGTTAGTCCAGGGGACAAGAAAATTGTTATATCTCTTGGCGGTTTTAGGAAAACTTCAACTTTAACAGTAGAAAAGTAAAAAATTCAGCCCCTCTGCCGATTTCGGACAGAGGGGATTTGTCTAGTTCGCCCGACATGGACGGTTGCTATAGGGTGAAAATCCTGAATGGGCTTAAGTGTCCCTTTTGACATTGATAGGGTCTTTTGATTAGCGGACGCTTAAAGGAGCCGTACAGAAAATTGACTCCGGGTGGCGGGGGATGGTGTAAACCCGTAGTCCGAACCGCGTCATTCCGGCTTAGCCATGCACTGGTCGAGATAACGCCGGCCGGCTGCAGCTATAGTGGTGCCTTTTCCGGTAACCGACTCGACGAGCTGTTGCTCTTTCAGCGAAGCCAGCCGCGTCTTCACCTGCTGCTCGGTCAGATTGACGCCAAGTTTCAGCAGCTTACGGCGGATAGCAGACCGCCCCAGTCGCTCGTCGCGCCTTTTCGCGGCCAAAACCTCAAGGATCGCCCGGATCTGGGCCTGCCTTTCCGGGGTTTGTTCTTCGGGACGCAGTACATCCTTCTCGCGCGGCGCGACCAGGGACAATAATTGCAGAATATCGGTAAACATGTCGGTAGAAAAAGGACTGACGGAAACGATGAACTCGGCGATATTTTCCAACTGGCGAATATTGCCCGGCCAGCCGTAATTGTCGAGAAGCTCCTTGATAGGGGCGTCCAGCCGGGGAACGTCGCGCTTATGCAGCTTGGCGTACTTATGCAGGAAGAAATCCAGCAAAACGCCGATATCTTCTTTTCGCTCTCGCAGACTGGGTATCGGCAAAGGAAAAACGTTCAGGCGGTAAAAGAGATCCTCCCGGAACTGCTTCGCGGCCACCAGTTCCGACAAATTCCTGTTTGTAGCCGCAATAACCCTGACATCAATCGGAATCACCTTATCACCGGCCACGCGCATGATCTCTTTCTCCTGCAGCACTCTGAGCAGTTTCTTCTGAATGGACAGAGGCGCGTCGCCTACTTCATCAAGGAAGACCGTCCCCGTGTGCGCCATCTCCAACAGGCCGCGTTTCCCACCCTTCCTGGCGCCAGTAAACGCCCCTTCCTCATAACCGAACAGCTCGCTTTCCAGCAGCGTTTCCGATAGCGCGGCACAGTTCAATGCCACAAAAGGCCGTCCCTTGCGGGCCGAAGCGTTGTGGATAGACTGGGCGAACAGCTCTTTGCCTGTACCGCTTTGGCCGACCATCAAAACCGTCGAATCGGTCTCGGCGAGCGCTTTCGCCCTTTTGATCAGTGCTTGCATAGCCTCGCTCTTGTGCATGATGTCGGCGAAGTTATACCTGGCCGTATAACCGGAATACTTTTTTTGTTTACGGTACTGCTCGTCGATATCCCTGATATTCGTCAAATCCTTGATTATCAGCATCTCCGTCTTTTTGTCCGTAGGCAAATCGACAGTTTTCCGGGTAACATGCAAAGAGCGGTTATCGACGGATGCGAAAGTATTCTCCTCGTTGGCGCTTTCGTAATCGACCGCGATCACCTGTTCCAGCGGCTTGCCAAACAAGCGGTCCTTTCCGAGTAGTTCCGACGCCTTCAAATTGTGATAAGTGATGACATTGTTTTTGTCGGTAAGCAATACGCCGTCCTCGAAGTTCTTTATTACCATCTCCATTTGGTGGTGAAGCATTTGATTGTACCGGGACTGTTCCGCCAGGCTCATGGATAGCTTGACGTAATTTTGAATATAGCGCGAGTTTATCAGGTCATCATCCGCCCATTCCCCGGTAAGATGGTAAAGGACCTGCGAAATTGTAGCGATACTAATCAGACGATCGCCAATGTCGATCACCTGCTCGATCCCCGCCGGGACAAGATGCGGTTCGCCGGGCGTCACCGCTATGGAATAACTGGCTGTCAGCGGTTTCTGCGGGTCAAAGGGATGAAAATTGGCATGAGTGATGCCGATCGTATTAAGTTCCTGCACCACATCCACGGCGCTTTCATAAAGAACATTCACGACAAGAACGTCGGCGTTGGCCGGAATATCGAAAAGGGCTTTCA
>CAYUNV010000249.1:0-4776 GCA_964446265.1 uncultured Negativicutes bacterium
CGCCATAAAGGTTGGATGTAATTTTGAGGATAAAGATCATGAGTATATGAGAAATTTAGGATCAACAGCTTTGATCGACGAGTACCTAACCAGATGCATAGCCAATAAGAGTTCCGCGCATGGGGACCGCAATATGCATGCCAGTAACGAATCAATTATTTGTATTTTGTCGAAGCTTATCGACACGGTTTATGCTTATCACCAAAACCCAAGCAATATACATCCGGCCTTGGAGATTGCCATGGTTGATGACGCTATCTCCAAGCTTCAATATTTAAAATCTCAGATGGGGCAGGCAAACAGCAGTGGAAGTTAAAATTTTCTTGTCATCGTTCGACCTCGATGTTCTTCTTGAATACAGAACACTTAAGCCGAACGCCGAAATAAACGTATTGCTATCTTACGGCACAGTCAATGGCGACTATTATGACATGATAGTCACGCATCGTGACAAGATTAATTGCTTGATTCTTGATAGTGGGGCCTTTACCTATAATTGTGCAGGCGAAGCTGCACGCCAAAAAATCAATCTTGATGGATTCAAGGCCTACTGCAAAGTTTTTAACGATAAGTTTGACTTTAAATTTAATTTTGACATCAACTTCACAGATCATGGCTACGATGAAAATTGCAGAAACCAAGACGCCATTGAAAATGCAGGGGTTGAAAATGTTGTCCCCGTAGTCCATGATTATTTAGGGAAAAATACAGACGAAGTTGGTGAGTTCATTAAGCGATATCCTTTGATTTCGCTTGGAAGTTCTAAGTACAGGACTGACAAAAAAGTTGTCGCAAAAATTGTGAAAAGAATCAAAGATGCTGGCAAGAAAGTCCATCTCCTTGGCGTAAGTGCATACAACAGCATAAAAGATATCCCAATAGACTATAGCGACAGCAGTAACTGGGCGCAGGCTCAAAAATTTGGATATATTTACTTTTGGAATCAGCCATACGATGCCAATACTCCAGATATAATGCTCCGCTTTCGCGACAAAGAAACAGACAATCCAAACAATACATTGATGTATTTTGAAAAATATCCTCACCGTAGTGCTGTTGAAAAGTATATAAGAGATGAACTTGGCATAACGTACCGTGACCTATACGGACACAATGCTACTTTTTGCAGGCAGTTGGTGAATACTCACTACTTTGTCAAGTTGCAAGATCGTGTGCGTGAAGCCCATATTGCCAATGGATTTGATAAGCTTTACCCGTAGAAATCGAAATCCTGCGGCCAATCCGACTCAATAAATCATGGCCGTTGTTGGTATTTACGCACTAGCGTTGAATTCATAGATGTAAGTGGTGTTTTTTTTGAAAATTATCAACGGCAGGAGTCCGTATTTTGTACTGTCAAAAGTTGAAAATTATATTTTATTTTTGAAAAACAAGTCATTTTAAAATGGTCGAATGTTTGTATATCTGCTGTAGCCAATTGAGGTGGTAGCATGTCTTTCCAGGATGAAGAAGATATGGTGAGCCAAGTTCGACAGCTTCCGAATGAGCTGGTCGAAAAGATTAACAATCTGACTGAATTTAATGAGCTAGATAGAATTGAAGTTTTTGAAGAACTGTCGAAAATATTTTCGTTAATACCGGTCAGAGCTTTGCCGGAACAGAAGAAGAAAGAAAAAGCACCTATCAAATGCGGCTGGTCGAAAGCCTGTGTTGAAAAAGATGAATTCAACGCATTAGATTACATAAGAAACAATGCTGGTGTCGCTTGCGGTTCTGCGAGTGGCGTGATTGTCCTGGATATTGATCATGTCGAATATTTTAAAGATTATCTTTCAGAAAACAATATTTCAGAAGATTTCAAGAATACTTTAACCATTGAGACGGGTAGCGGCAAGAATCACTATTATTATCAATATCCGACAGATGGATTTGTTTATCGAAAACATCAAGAGAAAAAAGATGTTGAAATTATTCCTGGTCAATCCATGAGTGTCGTTGTTTTTGATGTGCTAGGCTCAGGATTTCAGGTCGTAGCCCCAGGCTCCATACATCCTGTGACATTTAAATTCTATACGATAAAAAACAATCTACCGATCAGTCCCGCCCCTGAATGGGTTCTTAATCTATGTCGAAAAGAGCCAGTTCAAGACAATACAGCCCTGCCTCTCGAAGAAGATCTAGCGGGGACAGAAATTAAGTACTGTTATTCTGTGCAAGATTTTCCAGAGTTTGAAGAAGATGAGGATGAGTATTCTGATTCTTCGCCGCAAAGAAAATTCAAAATGCACTTCGATAATAGTATTCTATGGGGATACGACAAGCAGTGTGATAAATTATCGCATCCAGCTATGGCCTTCAGGGAAGGCGTCTACCTTGCTTTGCCAAGGTCGCGGCGATCTTATCTTTGCTTCGATCTAGACTATGAGGATTCCTCGAACGCATGGAGTACGGTTGGCCTCCCAGAACCAACGATAGTGATCGTCAATTCTCAGAATGGACACTCCCATATTTTGTATGAATTGAAAGATCCTGTGTACTGGCCTTGCGGTCGCAACGACAATAAGATTCGTAGAAAACCCATAGAATACTTTAATGCGATTAGGTACGCATACACCGAGAAGTTAAAAGCAGACAAAGATTTTACCCATGTCATAATTAAGAATCCTTTTTCTGGAGCCTGGGACACTTCGTGGCATGATAACTCCTATACGCTGAAAGATTTAGCCAGCTTCGTAGAATTACCAAGCAAAAAACAGTATTTTGAAAATATGAGGAACGGTGTATATTCCGGGAGGAACTCGGAGCTATTTTATATTGCAAGGATGTGGTCTAATGCTAACGTCAGAAAGCAGATTGATGAACAAAGTCTTTTTAATTCCTTATTACTCTATCTGAACAATTATAATTCTACGAAGATTGTGGAGCACTGGCCAGACAGAGGCCCTCTCGACAATGACGAAGTAGATAGACTTGCCAAGTATGTTTCTAAATGGTTCTGGAAAAACAAAGACAATCCTCGCTATAATAGAAATATGAAAAACTATGGTGTCATGGGGTTGTCTCCGATAGACCAATCCCTAAGCGAAGAAGAGAGAAGCAAAGTAGTTAAAGATAATAAGATGTTAGGCGCTGGATACACGCATATTGCAAAAAGAAATAATACTGACGATGTCTTGCGAGCGACAATCGACAACTTGATAGCTTCAGGTCAACGCTTGAGCGACAAGAATATAGCAAAAAATAGTGGAAAAAGTATAAATACTATTAGGTCGAGACGAGTTTTCATCAATGCTTATATCGATGGCAAGCAATCCAAGTCGTAGTGTGGCAACATACGAATTGTGCTATGAATGTATATTTTGATTCAACAAATAGAATTTTATTATTTAAGCATTAGAATTAGATAATATTATTAAAATTATTCTAATCATTTTATAATAAGTAAATAGAATATATATTTTTAAAATAATAATTTTTTTCTTGAGAAAAACTGATATACCAAACTGCTACCGGTTCATTAAAATTAGAATTAAAAGTTTAGCGAGGATGGCGTCTTCTAGACTGCCTCCCGTTTTCAAAAAATGAAAAGTGATAGCTCTTTATTTTAGATGCTTCATATAAAAGTTAAGAATATTTTCTAGCATGGTACTCCGGCAAGGGGCTGTTTTTAGAATGATTCGGCAACTTTCTCTTGCGTTAGACAGAAATTAATACATATATTATTGAGTATCAATGCGATCCATGTGATTGTCAAAAAATAACAGAAGTAAATGCCTTGCTAAAAATAGCCGAGACAAACTTTTCAAAATTTCAGCATATTCAAATAATCAAAACAAATATTTAGCGTAGTAAAATTGTCATGGGTGCCTTGCATTAAGTCGCAGGTCAAGTGTTGCTGATACTGCAAACAACGGATTCAACCTAAGACTCTGTTGCGATCAAAAAACAAAATGGCTCAAGGTTCAAAATTACTTGTCGGCTCCATCGAACAAGTAGTCTTGAGTCATATCTAAGCGATATGAAGCGATTCAGTTGCGAAAGGGATTGAGATCGAGAGGCTGGCCCGTATCCATTGAAACAAGGGAGAGACTAAGGTGGCGCATATGATGAACGAGGTTCATGGCAAACTGAAGTTTATTGGATTTTTCCAATTCTGAAGACATAGGTAGGTGAAGTGTCTTCTGGTCATGTGCAAGCGATTAAGTATGGGACGGTTTCAAAGAACCAGGCTTAAGACCAAGGGAAGTCCTCTTTAAATGCTTTAGGGAAAAAACGTTGGAGTCGTTAATCTTTAAAGAGGATGGCTGCGTGTCCGTAAGGGATACGGCAAGAGATGTGATATTTGTAGATTATTTGAAAGTTGAAATTGAGATTGGTGTCGTCAAGACTATTTAAGACATTGACTTCTGTGAAATATTGACAGTCTTGATCGGCGAAGCATCTCAGTAAGAACAAAAACATCTCTTGCTACAGCTCAATACGGGCAAACCGTACGTTGGGTTGTGAAGGACGCTTGATTCGGCGACGCATCATTCGATCCTGAAGTCGCTGCTCTCCCTGGTGGCTTAGACCATCGGGGACGGCGGCGAGACTACGCGATTGTGTATGGGGACCTTGCCTTGGGGCGGGGTCCTTTTTTCGTTTCAGAAAGTGATCAATTCGCTCCTCCATTCCCGGCCAAGGGAATCACCACTGCCCAGCCCCAAACCAAGGCCCTATATACTCCCCGCCCTGGGACGTTTGGAGCTTCCCCCATGGTTGTGTAAGCCTCCCTTAAAATAGGACCAGCGAAAAGTTGAGATTTCTGTCAAACCC
>CAYUNV010000250.1:0-392 GCA_964446265.1 uncultured Negativicutes bacterium
AATATTTTGGGAATAAGGATGTTCGGCCATTGATGTCTCTAACTTTGCTAATTTTTCTTTTCGCTGTACCAGTTGATATTCAAATTGTTTTAGAATATCTTCTTTTTTCATCGATTCGATGAAATAGGCTTTTAACCGGAAAATATCCTTTGGCGTTGGTTCCAACAGATCCTGTTGAGCCAGCCAATTTAAAAAATCGTTTCTGCCGGCTTCGGTAATTGAATACAGTTTTTTCTCCAACTTCTCGCCTTGCAACACCGTTTCGTAGGTAATTAGGCCTTCGGCGGTCAGCTTTTTTAATTCTGGATAGAGTTGGCTGTGCTGCGCATACCAAAAGTTCACGAGTTCCATATTAAATACTTTCATTAAATCATAGCCGGTCATTGATTTTC
>CAYUNV010000250.1:402-4744 GCA_964446265.1 uncultured Negativicutes bacterium
AAGCCTAAAATCGCATATTTTAATGTACGCATATTGTTATCCATCCCCTTTCTGACAGTTAGCATTCACAGGGTTGCTTGAAAAATAAAATAATACCACATAATTATGTTAATAACAACATGTAACAATTGACATGTATAAATTTAGTGCTTATAATATTACTATAATCG
This sequence comes from uncultured Negativicutes bacterium, assembly GCA_964446265.1. Taxonomy (GTDB): domain Bacteria; phylum Bacillota; class Negativicutes; order CTSoil-072; family CTSoil-072; genus CTSoil-072. Next base: position 573 of record CAYUNV010000250.1, read on the forward strand.
AAAAAACCATAAAAAACAAGATTTGACTCGGGCGGTTCGAAGGCAATCTTTACTGAAAAAATGACTCATCACAAAAAAATATATGAGCAAGGAGAATGAGAGTATGCAAAGAAAGTATCCTAACCTGTGTAAACCCATCAAAATTGGTAACGTGAATTTCCGTAATAGAATGTTTTCGGCTCCGATGGGCGGGACGGACATTACGGCTGACTGCACTATCGGACGGGCTTCTACGGCGTTTTATGAATTGCGCGCTAGGGGGGGGGCCGCTTCCGTTACCGTCAGTGAATGTGTCGTTCACCCCGAGACAGAAGGATCGCATATGTATCATTTGGATCTGCAGACGGTAGGCTCACTTTCGAGCTTTACCTATACGGCGGATGCCATCCGGAGACACGGGGCAATCGCCAGCGTAGAGCTGTCCCATTCAGGACAGTATGCCGGGACGTATTTGACAGACAAAGATAAGAAACGCGGCCTTGCCCAATGGGGGCCAAGCGCCGGAGTCCGGCCGGATGGCCTGGAGGTTAAAGAACTTACCGAAGAACTGATTGCGGATATCGTTGCCGCTTATGGAAATGTTGCCGGTCTGGCCAAACGAGCCGGTTTTGAGATGGTGATGGTGCATGGCGGCCATGGCTGGCTGATTAACCAGTTCCTATCGCCATATTTTAACCATCGAACCGATAAATACGGCGGTTCTTTAGAAAACAGGGTGCGATTTGCCAGAGAGGTCCTTGACAGTGTCCGCAAGGCCGTTGGGCCTGGCTTCCCGATCGAGTTCCGCATGAGCGGTTCGGAATTGTTTGATGGCGGCTATGACCTGGCAGATGGTGTTGAAATTGCAAAATTAGTAGAGGCGAAAGTCGATTTGCTGCATATCTCGGCAGGAACATACCAAAAAGGATTCAGTGTAACACATCCCTCGATGTTTGTCCCGCATGGCTGCAATGTGTATCTTGCGGCAGAGATCAAAAAACATGTGAGTGTACCGGTGGCAACGCTCGGCGGGTTAAACGATCCGGCGATGATGGAAGAAATCATTGCCAGCGGGAAAGCCGATGTAGTAGAGATGGCTCGGGCCTTACTGGCGGATCACGAACTTCCCCGTAAAGTGATGAGTAACCGGGATGAAGACATTGTAAAATGTCTGCGCTGCTTTACCTGTATGGCCGAGCGGGCTGTCACTTCCACGCGGCGTTGTACCGTGAATCCGTTGATTGGCCGGGAATTGGATGGAACAGAAATTATTCCTGCCGCCCAACCACGTAAGGTGTTAGTAGCCGGTGGCGGGCCAGGGGGATTGGAAGCGGCGATCACGGCGGCGAAACGCGGACACAAGGTCATTCTGTGCGAGAAGTCGGATCAGCTAGGCGGTATTTTGAAGGGAGAGCAGGCCATCCCCTTCAAATACGAAATGTATGAATTAGGCGTTACCTTAGAAAAATTAGCAAGAGATGCCGGTGTTGAGATCCGGCTAAATACGCCGGTGACTAAAGAGTATGCGGAAAAAGAGAACGTCGATGCTTTAATTATCGCTGTTGGTTCCGAACCGATTGTCCCGCCGATTCCAGGATTGCAAGGCGATAACGTAGTTGTTGTAAATAACTATTATCTGGAGAAAGAGCAGGTCAAAGATCAAGCGGTTGTTCTGGGCGGCGGATTGGCAGGCTGTGAAGCGGCAATCCATCTGGCACAGGAAGGCAAGACAGTCCATCTGGTAGAGATGCGGACGGAACTGGCTCCGGATGCTAATGTCCGGCATCGGCCGATCCTTCTGAATGAAATTGAGAAAAGCAAAGTTCATGTCCATACCGGATATAAGGGATTACGGGTGACGGCAGAAGGAGTTATTTGTGCGGATGAAACCGGCGCTGAACAACTGGTTCCGGGTACTACTGTAATTTGCGCCCTGGGACAGCGGGCGAGACGTAACGTGGTGGAAGAATTGTTGGATTGTGCTCCGTATGTTGCCCAGATTGGCGATTGTGTCAGCGCATCCACCATTACAACCGCAGTGTATCAAGGATATCACGCGGCATTAGATATTTAAGTCGGACTGGTATTTGAATTTGTACTGTGATAAGATGAGTCGTCAGGTGATGTTTTATTAGCCTGCCGGCTTGTCTTGCTTAAATGGAATAAGTTGGTAATTGCCGTAATCGGTTGATCATTTTCAAGAAAATAAACTGACAGTAGATAAAGGTAGTTAAAGGTGGTAATCATGGATAAGATTGTCGATGTGACCGGGGGACAAGGTGGAAAAGCATTTTTACTGGTAGGAGAAGAAAAAACAGCATTAGTCGATTGTGGTATGGCATATTGTGCCGCTAAGCTTATCAGCAATGTCAAACAAAGATTGAAGAATAAGACGCTTGATTATATTCTGCTCAGTCATTCGCATTATGACCATATCGGCGCTATTCCTTATTTAAAAAAGGAGTGGCCGAACAGCAAGGTGCTGGGGGCCGAACATGCGAAACGAGTTTTAAATAAGCCGAGTGCTTTAAAGACAATCCGACAGCTTAGCACACAAGCGGCAAAAGTATATCAGGCAGGGGAACTGGAAGAATACGATGATAGCCTGCTGAAGGTAGACGTTATTGTTTGTAACGGATCAATGCTTGACCTGGGTGGACTACAGATCAAGGTAATTGAAACACAAGGCCATACCAAATGCTCATTGTCGTTTTTAGTTGACAAAACTATCTTATTTACCAGCGAAACAACAGGCTGCATGAGTAAATCAGGGAAAATTCAACCCGCTTTTATAACCAGTGCTTCACAAGCGATCGCTTCGATCCATTTATGCCAAAAAATAAATCCCCGGTTCATTGTTTCGCCTCATTTTGGACTGGTTAATTCAAAGAATACGCCTGGTTATTGGGAACAGAGTATTTTGGCCGTACAGGAAAGCAAACAATTTATTCTTGATTTAGCGAAACAGGGCTATGATGAAGAACAGATTTTAATGAAATACGAAAAAATATTTCGAGACGATCACAACAAGTCGGAACAGCCAATTGCTGCATTCCGGCTCAATACCAAGCATATGATTAAAACGGTGTTGAGAGAAGAGCCGTATATTTTGTCAATTGCGAACTGATCAAGCGACTATGGTAATATATATACCCGGCTTACGCCGGGTTTTTTAGTACACCAGAAAGTATAACATTTTATCTGGTGTACATAAGTGCAACCAGCGGCTTCCGCCGTCGCTAAAAAGCTCGGCGAAAGCCGGGTTTTCTAATATTGACACTTTGCACAAATACGATCTCCCAGTATAATAACTGTATTGGCATGAAACAATTATGCCAATACGTACTCTAAACGAAACAGGTGGTTTTTTGTCCATATTGCTGGTGTTTGTCCTTTTTTTTATTTCATTATTGGCTAGTATTTATACGAAAGTGTCGCTGTTGTATCCTCTGCTCCTGGGGCTTGCTTGTTTTACCCTGCTTTCCCTCAGCCGCGGTTACCGGCTGGCAGAAGTAGTCCGCATGATGGTCGCCGGATCAAAAAAATCACTTATTGTGATTAAAATATTTGTTTTGATCGGTATGATTACCGCTGTTTGGCGAGCTTGCGGCACGGTTTCTTTCATTGTGTATTATGGGATTTCTTTTATGGATCCCCATTATTTCCTTTTATACGCGTTCATTCTTTCTTCCATTGTATCCTTTCTGCTTGGGACTTCATTTGGGACGGTAGGAACAGTTGGCGTAGTGTTGGGGGTGTTAGCGCAAAGCGGCGGAATTGATATTAACATCGCTGCAGGGGCAATTATTGCCGGTGCCTACTTTGGTGACCGCTGTTCACCAATGTCATCCAGCGCGAACCTGATAGCTGCCTTAACCGAAACCAGGCTGTACATCAATGTAAAAAACATGATGACCACGTCAATCGTGCCGTTTGTTCTTTCCATAATCGGGTATATTCTTTTATCCCGGTATTATCCGCTCAGTTTTCATGATACGGCAATCCCGCAAGAGATAGCACGGTCTTTCGATTTGCATAGCATAGTGTTGCTGCCGGCACTGATCATCCTAGTGGCCGCAGCCTTTAAAGTGGATGTCAAAGTATCCATGGGTGTCAGTATTCTTTGCGGCATTGCTATCAGCATATTTATCCAACAGCATACATTATTGGAAGTGCTGCATTATATTCTTACA
>CAYUNV010000251.1:0-4422 GCA_964446265.1 uncultured Negativicutes bacterium
CGGCAAGATCCTGCCCTGCCGCATCTCGGGCAACTGCGCCAAGCACCAGCGCCAGCTCACCGTCTCCATCAAGCGGGCCCGCAACATGGCCCTGCTGCCCTTCACTGCGGAATAACTGTAATAATAAACCCGGGCGTGAAAAACACACCCGGGTTTTTGCTTGCCCAAACTTGCGCGACTAAACTAATTATATAGATAAAAACGAACTTGAAATCTGGCATAAATGAATTAAAACAACAGATTGATTAATAAAAATTAAGGTAGTTTACAGGAAATTGCATTTTGGTAGAGAATGAGATAAGAAACAAAGAATATAAAGATGTATATTTCGCAATTATCATAGATTTGTCTTCAAACGAGGCCATCGGCTTCGTTTTTGTCTTTATAATCAAGGGTTCATGGGGGCATGATAGTGCAAGCCGAAAAAGGGTTATATCAAGATAGCAAACAGCGCTGGTCGGCAGACAAAAACAATTGCGCCGGCAACAATAAATAGGAACTAGCCGCAATTTCATCTTTTTATAGGTATCACGAAATAGTAACAGGGACGGTAATTTCTCCTTTTAAAAAGGTTAGCTGTAAAAGTGTTAATCAGCCACGAGATATTCTTTATCATACACATAAAGACAATCGGGTAAGTCGAAAACTACTTTTCAAGGAAAGTACCAAAATTGCTTTTAAAATGTCAGCGCCGGCGATAAAATGTAGGAAAGTGGCGGTATAAAATTGCATATTTGCGGCGGTCAAGAATGATCTATGGTACACTTTTTCCTGTCTTTGTTCTGGAAGCGGAAGGGTGGAAAAATGGAAGGAGCCAAATGGATGGGGATTCGATCTGACCGCCAAAAAGGATGAGCTTTGCAGAAATCGCCCGTAAGTACCACCTCGACCCGAGGACCGCAAAAAAGTATGCCATGTCGGAAACAAAAACCGGTGTACAAGCTGTCACAGCCCAAGCCCTCGAAATTGGACCCGTACAAGCAACAGATAAATGTGTGGCTTGAAGAAAGTACTCCAAAGAATTCACAAGATGGGCAAACATTATGTTTGATTCAATTTGGATAACTTGTAGTAACCGATTCCTTGGGGGGTGGGCAACATTAATAATCCAAGAGTAGTAATGGTTGCTAGGGGTCAAAGAACCAGTGAGATCATAAAAAAGCAATTAGAAGACTTGTTGGGAGATATTATCCAGTTTGATTGTTTATCCCTCGAAAGCGGCATAGAGGATATTATTTCCGCTGACCTTGTTTTAGTTGCTACGCGACGGCTAGCTGGGCTCATTTCCAAGCAACTTCTGCCGGAAACCGACGTGTTGGTAATCAAAAGAACCATAAACGTAGATAAATGGAGAATGATAATGGCCCTTCCGCCCCAAACGGAAGTGCTACTGGTAAACGACGAACATGAGGTTACAATTGAAACAATCGCATTACTTTACGAATTGGGAGCTAAGCACCTGAAAATGGTTCCTTATTATCCTGGGCTAGAGCCTATTTCGAAGGTCAATATTGCCATTACTCCCGGGAACCCGGATATAGTGCCACTACATGTGGAAAAAATCATTGATATTGGTAACAGAGTGATTGATTCTTCAACCGTCTTGGATATTCTTAGTAAGCTGAATCTTTTGAACAAAAAAACCAGTGAGATTGTTATCAACCATATGAACAAGACTATGCCGCTTAACCCCTGCTTAATGGCGATGCTCAGCCATATTACAGAAAGCAAGCAGCATCTTGCGCTTCTGCTCGATGTTGTCAATGAAGGGCTGATCGCATTTAATGAGGATGACAAAATTATTATTTTCAATAAGGTAGCTGAGAGAATCTTTGCTAGCGAGTCTTGGCAGCTTGTAGGTGAGTCTCTTGGCCGACTCTTCTATCAGGAAGAGCTCGGACGAATATGTGCGGCCAAGGAATTACATGACGAAGTGTACAATATTAATGGCTCGTTATTTGTGGTAAGCAAATACTTGCTTATACAAAAGGATAAACCGCTGGGGGGCGTAATCACTTTAAAGGAATGTAACGAGATTGAAAGGTTAGGGTGGAAATTTCGGAAAGATATTAGGCGAAAGGGGCATACTGCCAAATATACTTTTTCGGATATTATCGGTAGAAGCCTCAGCATCCAAAACGCGATTACGACTGCTAAAAAGGCGGCAAATGGAACATCCGCAGTGCTTATCGAAGGAGAAAGCGGTACCGGCAAAGAACTTTTCGCCCAAGCTATCCACAATTCGTCTGAAAGAAAAGACCAGCCTTTCGTAGCTTTTAACTGCGCGGCACTTTCCGATTCATTAATTGAAAGTGAACTATTCGGATATGAAGAAGGAGCTTTTACGGGAGCCAAGAAAGGCGGAAAACCAGGATTATTTGAATTAGCTCATAATGGTACTATTTTTCTTGACGAAATAGGCGATATTTCGAAAAATATGCAGGCGAGGCTGCTTCGAGTACTGCAGGAAAAGGAAGTAATCCGCGTCGGCGGAACTACTGTGATACCAATTGATGTAAGGGTTATTGCCGCTACCAACCAAAATATGCTAAAGGTGGTTAATGCGGGGGGATTTCGCCGGGACCTTTTTTATCGGCTGAATGTCCTGTACATGAGGGTTCCGAATTTGCGGGATCGGAAGGATGATATTCCTTATTTGGTGGATTACTTTCTCAGAAGAAAAAAAATCAAAAAAGATATCCCAAAAGGAGTTATGGGTATACTGCAAATGTATGATTGGCCGGGGAATGTCAGGGAATTAGAAAACTGCATAGAGTATATGGTAAGTAATTATTCCGGGGTTTTCAGCAGTCGTGATTTGCCCTTTCACATAATGGAAGCGATTGCTCAGCCAGAAACGATTCGGGATACTCCGGAGGAACTATTAAAAATAGGTACTCCCAATGAATTGGTAATCGTTTTGAGGGTGCTAGAACTTGCAAACAAAAACGGGGAAAAAATCGGCCGCAGAGTTATAGCCAAAAGACTGAAGGAATACGGGCTGTTATTGACTGAAATGGAGGTCAGAAGCAGACTCGATAAATTGGCTCAAAACGAGATGATAGCTATAAATAGAGGTAGAGCCGGAACGAAAATCTTGCCTAAAGGAAGCGCGCTTATCAGGAATATTTAAATTGATGGGATGATTGGGTTGAATGGGAAAAGCAAACCCCCGTTTCAACCCATTTTTTATATATAATAATGGTACTTTGTCCGCTAGTTTTCCCTTTTGTACCAAGCGGAGTATTGGCATGCTTTATGCAACTGAAATCCAATGATATGCGAAGAGGATAAAGTTGGGTTCTACCCTGCTGTGCTATCAAGAACACTCGGTGAAGCATTGGAGAATAAACCGGTTAGGAATGACCGTTAACGTTCACTTACAATGAGGAGCTGCGCATGATTAGGACGCTAATCAGTTTCGGTTATTAATGATTGTCTCAATGGGTCGGGTGAACACATAAAAGATGCCATGGGGCCAAGTAGAATAGACGGGGGTGAGCATGCGGCTAAAATGTAAATAGCTGTTTATCGTGAGAACTCCAGGTTATTTAAATGCCCTAATGCCCTTTGCTGTCTGAATATTAGAATATATTTAGGAGGTAAAAGATGAAAACCGAACAATGCGAACCATCGGTAACGACAACTCACTCTTCGCCAAATAGCGAACGAATTCGGGCGGTAGCTGCGGGTGCCGCCGGCAACGTTTTAGAGTGGTTTGACTATGGCATCTATGGAACAATGGCTCCTGTTGTTTCGTCCGTTTTCTTCCCAAGCAAAGACCCGTTAATAGGGTTGCTTCTCACGTTCATCGTCTTCGGCGTCGGCTTCATAATGCGTCCTTTGGGGGCTATCCTTTTTGGCCACATAGGGGACAAATACGGCCGAAAGACCGCCCTAACGGGAACCATTTTTATCATGGCCTTTGCCACTTTCTTTATTGGCCTTATTCCGTCCTACGCGACGATCGGAATCATGGCCCCTATTCTCCTTACCATTTGCCGCTTGGCGCAAGGAGTGTCTACCGGCGGCGAATGGGGCGGATCGACGGCTTTCATCGTGGAATATGCTACTGACAATCGCCGGGGCTTTTACGGGAGCTGGCAGCAGGTCAGCACAATCGGGGGGCTGGCGCTCGGTGCTCTGACCGGTGTTATCCTTACTTACTCGGTGACGCCCGCAACGCTTCATTCTTGGGGGTGGCGGATACCTTTCCTTTTGGGAATTATACTTGGTGTGATCGGTTGGTATATGCGTACTAAACTCGAAGATACTCCGGCATACCAAAAGGTGGAGAAATCAGACTCAGTGGTGAAAAATCCGATTACGACTGCAGTCAAAACCAACTCTGTCGGCATTTTCAAGGCTATGGGGTTGACTCTGGCCTGGACCGTGTCCTTCTATAGCCTGCTGACATTTATG
>CAYUNV010000251.1:4432-4715 GCA_964446265.1 uncultured Negativicutes bacterium
CTACTTTCTCCTTATCATACTCATGCCGGTGATGGGACATCTCTCGGACAAGATCGGCCGTAAGCCATTGCTTCTCGCTTCCTGCGCGGGTTTTGCGGTTTTTACCTATCCCCTTTTCATGTTCATCAGCGACGGCAACTTTGTGAAGCTCGTAATTGCCCAGTCGGTGTTAGGAGTCTTCTTGTCAATGTTCTCAGGACCCGCCGTGGCGTTCATAGCGGAGATTTTCCCCACGGAAGTTCGTGTTTCCACATTGTCGATTGGCTATAATATCGTCGTGGCT
>CAYUNV010000252.1:0-4648 GCA_964446265.1 uncultured Negativicutes bacterium
CGCTTGCGCTGCATTGATGTTACGGCGGAGTTTTCCGATATTGCGGATATTCGTAACTATATTCTTGCTGTTTTGAAGGAGTATTTTCAAGAATACCGGTCAGGTGTAATTCTGGATTTTGAAGGGTTAACGCAAAAAGACAGGGAGGATGTTTTCATCAAACTGGGGGGCGGGTCCTTGGGCGGGAAAGCCAGAGGGATTGCCTTTATGCAATCGTTGCTGACCAAAGCGCAGTTGACGGATAAATACGAGGATATCAAGGTTAAAGTACCGCGTTCTTTTGTTATCGGCAGTGATGTGTTTGAACAATTCATCGCCGATAACCAATTGTATGATTTTGTGAAAAATACCGATGATGAAGCAGAAATCGCCAATCGTTTTCTGGCGAGTGAACTGCCAGAAACTGTGCAGAAGAATATAATGTTATTGCTCCAATATCTGCATTGCCCTTTAGCCATCCGTTCATCCAGTATCCTCGAAGATTCCAGGGTATTGCCGTTTGCCGGTATTTACAAAACGTACCTGTTACCGAATAGCCATGATCAACAATCTGTCCGATACAAACAGCTTACCGATGCAATTAAATTGGTGTTTGCTTCGGTCTTTTATGCTGCCCCGGCCCGCTACGCAAAAAATGCCGGTATCCGGCTCGAAGAAGAAAAAATGGCCGTTTTAATTCAAGAAGTGGTCGGAGAACGTTATGGCGATCTGTATTATCCGGTGATTTCCGGGGTAGCCCAATCCTACAATTTTTATCCCTACTATCCCATGAAGGCAGAAGAAGGGGCAGTCAGTCTCGCGTTAGGGTTGGGGAAGGTGATTGTAGAGGGTGGACAAGTGCATTGGTTTTCACCGGCTCATCCGCAAATGAACCCGCTGTATGCGACACCGGAAGAATATTTTGAACGATCCCAACGAAAATTCTATGCGTTGGATTTACAAACTACAGCCGGCAGTATTTTGAGTACTGATGACAGCGCTAATTATGCCTTGGTGCCGGTTGCCCGCGCAGAGCAGGACGGTACTTTGAAGTATGTCGGAAGTACGTATTCGGTCGAAAATGATTTTATCTATGATGATATCAATCTACAAGGGCCTAAGTTGGTAACGTTTGCGCCGATCCTCAAGGATCGAAAATTGCCGCTCACCAATATCGTGAAAGATTTGCTGCGGATGGGACAACAATCATTTGGTACCGATGTTGAAATTGAATTTGCGGTTACCATTCCCCAAATCCAAAACAAAGCGAAAGAATTTCATCTGTTGCAAATCCGTCCGATGGCTGCCGGCCAAGGAGAGGGAAGGATCCGGCTTGATGAACGGGAGAAATTATGGTGTTACAGCGGGCATGCGATCGGCAACGGAATCTATCAAGATATTCGCGATATCATTTTTGTCAATCCGGAAACTTTTGCATTGCAGGATAGCATTGAAATTGCACCGGAAATAGGAAAGTTGAACCACTTGTTGTATAAAGAAGGCCGCCGGTGTATCCTGATCGGCTTTGGCCGGATGGGAACTACGGACCGTTGGTTAGGCATTCCAGTAAGTTGGCCGCAAATGTCGCAGGCACAGGTCATCGTCGAGGTTGACAGGCCGGATTTGCATCCGGAGCCTTCCTTGGGCAGTCATTTTTTTCATAACCTGACAGCGGCTAAGATGGGTTATCTTCACATCCAAGCCGCTGACGCGACCGAGGACCGGATCGATTGGCAGTGGCTGATGGACCAGCCGGTATTGGAAGCGACAAAACGGGCCCGGCTGATCCGGCGGGAAAAGCCGTTTCTGGTGAAAATTGACGGGCGGGAGTTCCAGGGCGGCATTTATAAGTGAAATTATAATATTTTTATAAAGAGGTTGGAGGATGAGTATGCAATATTCAGTTCAGAATCACTGTACCGGAATCGATTGGCAGAACGTTTACCACGTGTTGCAGGAAGCTGGTTTGGCTTCGCATTCATTGGAGTTGACCCAAAAAGCGTTTGAAAATAGTTTTCGAGTGGTGTTTGTTTTTGATCAAAACCAGCTGATCGGTGTCGGTCGGGCAATTTCCGATGGGGCGTATGAAGCGGCCGTTTATGACATTGCCGTCTTGCCGCCTTACCAAGGGAAACAGGTTGGCAAACTGATCATTCATGAAATTCAGAGAGGCTTGCCCGATATTAATATCATCTTATATGCCAGACCCGGCGTGGAACCTTTCTATAAAAAACTGGGATATTCTAAGATGCTTACCGGGATGGCAAAGTTTCACCGGGAAGAGCGGATGCGGGAACGAGGATTTATTGAATAAAAAAGGCAATCTATATGGCAGGAGGAATAGATTTGGATGATTTCATCGTTCGCGAAATGCGGCTGGAAGATTATTTAGTTGTAATAGATTTTTGGCGACAAACTCCGGGGCTGCGGTTAAGTGAAGTTGACTCCAAAGAGAAGTTGGATCTTTTTTTGCAACGGAATGAAGGATTCAGTTTTGTTGCAGAATCCGCCGGACAGTTGGTCGGTACCATACTCTGCGGACATGATGGGCGGCGAGGTTTTTTATACCATTTGGCGGTGCATACTAAGCACAGAAGACAGGGATTAGGCCGGCAATTAGTGGATCGGTGTATTGGCAGGCTGGCTGCGAACGGTATTGATAAGTGCCATTTGTTTGTATTGGAAGGGAACGATTCTGCCATGGCTTTTTGGAAAAAGATTGGTTTTCAGCAAAGAAAAGATATCCATATTTATTCACGGACGGTCTAAGCGGGTTGCAATTTTTATTGTCAGCGGCTAAAATGTAACTAGTTATGGAGAAGCGGATACCTGCAATTTGCAGAATAAATGAAATATTTCACAAATACAAAATTACTGTTTTAGTGGAAAAGTATGATACCATATTTACGAAGGCTGTTTTTACTGGGTAAATGGCCCGGTGCGGAAATATGCTCTTCTTTTGGCGCATTCTGTCTTTTCAGTTGTCTTGGCAAAACGAATTATGGTTTTTTGGTTCAATAAATAAGGATAGGCGGGTGTCGAATGGCGAGTAGTGCTCAAATTATGGAGGCTGTTGTAAATACGTATGACGAATGGACAAAGTTTACAACAACGATTCACACCATGGATAAGTGCCATCATTTTGCTGTGAAAAAAGAAATTCTTGCTTCTTGGGCGCGTTGCACGAAAGCCAAGGTGGACCCGAATGTATTTCGCACTCACAGCCGGTTGAATGGTGCAGCCTTACAAGTCATGCTGAAGCGTAATTCCGAATTGATTGCGATTGCCAAACCGTTCATGACAAATTTATACAGGATTGTTGCCGGTTCCGGATTTGTTGTCGCACTGACCGATGTGCGCGGCAATATTATGGAAATACTTGGCGATCAAGATATGTTGACCAATCCAATGACGGAAAGTTTTTACCAGGGGGCTAGCTGGAGTGAAGAGGAAGCCGGCACGAATGCGATCGGAACTGCGTTAGTGATCCAAAAGCCGATTCAAGTGACAGGTCCTGAGCATTTTTGCCGCATGCATCATTGTATCACTTGTTCTGCTGCGCCGATTTTTGATCCACAAGGAAATCTTATCGGGGTGTTGGATATTTCCGGAGCTTCCACTTCAGCTCATCTTCATACCCTGGGTATGGTAGTGGCTGCCACAGAAGCCATCATGGCTCAACTGGATATTCGCAAGAAAAACAATGAACTCAATGTTACGAATAAACGCCTGACAAACATTTTTAATACGATGTCTGACGGGGTTATTATGGTTGATGGTGATGGTGTAATTACCGACCTAAACCCGATCGTCTCCCAAATTCTTGATTCTGTGCCGGGAAAAGCCGAAGTGAAACCGGGATCTTCCATAGAATGTTTTTTTGGTTCGAAACAATCCGTGATCCGAAAAATGTTAAAAAACAAAGAAACTTTTGCCGATATTGAAATCATGTTTGATGCGGGGAATGGCCTAAGCCATTACTTGGCATCCGGAGCGCCGGTCACGAATGAGCAGGGATCGATATCTGGCGGTGTGATTATAATACGGCCGATTCAACAGGTACAAAGCTTGGTAAATCGGTTTAGCGGCCATTATGGAACGTTGCATTTTAGTGATATTATCGGGGAGAGCAAATCGATTTTGGAAGCGGTCCGGGTCGCGTCGCTGGCTGCGACCACAACGTCTAATGTGTTGTTGCAGGGAGAAAGCGGTACCGGCAAGGAAATCTTTGCCCAAGCTATCCATAATCGAGGAGAGCGGTCTGCCGGACCGTTTATCGCGGTGAATTGCGGCGCGTTGCCACGGGAATTGATTGGCAGCGAGTTGTTTGGTTATGCGGAAGGGGCTTTCACAGGCGCAAGACGTGGTGGAAAACCAGGAAAATTTGAACTGACTTCCGGCGGTACCTTATTTTTGGATGAAATCGGTGATATGCCGCTGGAACAGCAAGTCGCCTTGCTGCGAGTGCTACAGGAAAGGAAAGTAACCCGGATTGGCTGCGAGAAAGAAATTCCGGTTGATGTCCGGGTGATCTGTGCGACGAATAAATGTTTGCTGGAAGAAGTGGAGAAAGGAACCTTCCGCAAAGATTTATACTATCGGTTGAACGTGATATCGATTACTATCCCTCCTTTGCGGGAACGTTCGGAGGATATCGTATTACTTTTCA
>CAYUNV010000253.1:0-4646 GCA_964446265.1 uncultured Negativicutes bacterium
CAAAATCTGCCTTACTCGAACTTATCTGGTTGCTGAAGGATAAGGGGGGGGTATAATGCAGCGTTTTTACGCTGAAGTTAACATTGATCAACTTTCGAAGCAAGGGGAAGAATTATGCGGAGACAATGTCGAAGTTGTGCGAACCGATAATTCTACGATCATTGTTTTATCTGATGGTTTAGGCAGTGGTGTTAAAGCAAACATATTGGCGATGCTGACGACTAAAATTGCTTCGTCGATGTTAAAACGGGGCATTCCATTAGAAGAAGTGGTCAATACGATTGCCCAAACGTTGCCGGTTTGCCGGCAACGAAAGATTGCCTATTCTACATTTCATATTATCAAGATTAACGATACAGGATTAACCAATGTAATTGAGTTTGACTGTCCGCCTACGTTTTTATTACGAGATCAGCATGTTTTGCCTTTTCCTTCGCAAGAAAAAACGATTGCTGGTAAAATTGTTAAAGAAGGACAATTATTATTACAAGAAAATGATAAACTTGTGTTAGTCAGCGACGGTGTTATCCATGCTGGAATTGGCGGCTTATTGAAGCTTGGCTGGGGCTGGAAGGGCGTAGAACAAGAACTGCAAAATGCAAATCAAAACGGTTCGGATGCAGAACAGATAGGCCAGCATATTATTAATTGCTGCCAGGGTTACTATCTTGACCGGCCGGGGGATGATTCTACCGTTGTGGTTGTAAAACTCCGTCCGCAACGAAAGCTTACTTTGTTTATTGGTCCGCCGGCAAACCCGGCCATCGATGAACAAATTACAAAGAATTTCTTGAATCGTCCCGGCAAAAAAGTAGTTGCTGGTGGAACGACAGCACACATTATTAGTCGCATAACCGGTAAGCCGATAATCACGGAATTAAATTATGACGATCCACAGATTCCGCCGATTGGACATATTGAAGGGATTGATTTGGTGACCGAGGGAGTATTGACAGTTAATGCAGCCGTGGAACGGTTAATCCATCCCAAAATCTTAAAACGAAGCAAGCGTCAGGATGGAGCCACGTTGTTGGCCAAAATGTTGTTAGATGCCGATAAAATCACGTTTTTTGTCGGTACGGCAATCAATCCGGCACATCAAAATCCAAGCTTTCCGGCTCAGCTAAATATTAAAAGCCAAGTTTTGACGAAAATGCAAGAAGTATTGCTTGACTTGAACAAACAAGTCGATATGGAATGGCTGTAATTTTGAGAGTTTATAATGGAGGTTAAGGCATGCAAAAACTGGTCGTTGAGATTTGCGTTGGGACATCCTGTCATCTATTGGGATCACAAGATTTGATCCAGGCAGTAGAAAACTTGCCGGCCGAGATAAAATGCAGGATTGAACTGCAGGCGGCAACTTGCTTGGGCGCTTGTGGAAAGGGACCGAATATTCGCGTGAATGGTTTGGTTTTATCCAACATGACGCCGGAACAGCTGCAGCAAATTATTTCTGATAATGTTTGAAGGTAAAGAGGAGTGAAAGTAAATGTCTCAAGTGACCGAAGTGGTCAAAATTCGGCGTAAAGTTTTTGCAGAACTCGCCAGGATGACCTTTGCCGGTACATTGGAAAAAGATGTGGCGGCGATTTTAAATACGGTTGTTACAGAAGAAGGACCGCGTTATCGGTGTTGTGTCCATAAAGAACGGGCTGTATTGCATAACCGGATTAATCTAGCGTTAAGCCAGCCTATGACGAGCAATATTTTCGAAGCCGCGTCTGCTGCGGTCCAGGGCAAACAATCCAACATGCCAGTGATGAATGTATTGCCGGAAGCTTGTGATCAATGTCCGATTGATAAGTTTTTGGTGACCGATGCATGCCGTAACTGTATTGCGCATAATTGTATGGCATCCTGCCCCAAAAAGGCAATTAATGTAGTGGCAAATCGAGCCTATATCGATAAGAATAAATGTGTAGAGTGCGGGCTTTGCAAGAAATCTTGCTCATATGGCGCGATTATTGAGATCAGCAGGCCCTGTGAGCGCGCCTGTGATCTTGGGGCTATCCAAGCAGGCGCTGACCGGCGGGCGAGTATCGATTACGAAAAATGTGTCCAATGCGGTGCTTGTAAAACTGCGTGTCCGTTTGGAGCTGTCAGCGATAAATCTTTTATCGTTCAGTTGATCCAGTCCTTAAAAAGTGAAAAGCGGGTATATGCGATTATAGCGCCGGCTTTTATTGGCCAATTTGGCTTTAAAGTGAAGCCTGGTCAAGTGGTTGCTGCTTTGAAACAGATAGGATTTTATGATATATATGAGGCTTCCTTTGGCGCAGATTTAGTAACAATGACGGAGACCGAGGAATTAACCGAAATACTGGCCCATGATCCAAAATCATTTTTGACGACTTCTTGTTGTCCGGCTTTTGTCGGCATGGTCAAAAAACACATGCCGGAAATTGCCGGTCATGTTTCAACGACTGTTTCACCGATGGTTGCAACCGCGACGATGATCCGCGACAAAGATCCGGAGGCAGTTACCGTATTTATTGGGCCTTGTGTAGCGAAAAAAGTGGAGGCTGAAGAAACGCACGGGATTATTGACTATGTTGTAACCTTCGAAGAACTGGCATCCATGATGGTCGGTGCGGGAATCAATCTTGCGGAAGTGGAGCCGTCGGAGTATCATTCCATAGCGTCGAGGGACGGCAATGGCTTTGCCTGTGCGGGAGGGGTAGCTCGTTCGGTGATCGATACAACTGCAATAGTTGCGCCGGAAGTTATACTCGATGTGCAGCGTGCTGAAGGGTTGGGAGAGTGTAAAAAAACATTGCAGCAAATCCGGGCCGGTCAAATTTCCGCTAATTTTTTTGAAGGAATGGCTTGCAGCGGCGGTTGCGTTGGTGGACCTTGCACGCTGGCGGATCAACGGGTTACTGGCAAATTGGTAGCGAATTTTGCCGCCGAAGCCCTGGTCGAAGAGTCCGTTAAAAATCGGCCGGCAGTGGATTTGCTGGCTAAAGGCGGACACTGGCACCGGGCTTAAGCATAAAAGGCTTTGCTAAAAATAGGGGATTGTGCTAAAATATTTGCGATATACACTGTCGAGAGGAGCAAGAAAAATATGTCAGGACACTCAAAGTGGGCAAATATAAAGCACAAAAAAGGGAGAATGGATGCTGAGCGGGGAAGAATTACGACAAAAATTAGTAGAGAAATTGTTGTAGCGGTACGAACCGGTGGTGCGGACCCGAACGGCAATATGCGATTGAAACTTGCTTTGCAAAAAGCTAAAGATAATAATTTCCCGAAAGAAAATATCCAGCGAGCTATCCAAAAAGGTTTGGGAACGTTGGAAGGGAGCAATTACGAAGAATTAACGTATGAAGGATACGGTCCGTCCGGAGTCGCTGTAATGGTTGAGGTCATGACAGATAACCGCAACCGTACTGCTGCTGACATTCGTCATCTGTTCACGAAAAACGGCGGGAATTTAGGTGAGTCTGGTTGCGTTGCCTGGATGTTTAAGAAAAAAGGTTCGTTTGTTATCGATCCGGAGTCTGGAGTGAATGAAGAAGACTTGATGATGATTGCCTTGGAGGCAGGCGCCGAGGATGTAAAATCCGAAGACGGGGAATTTGAAATTATCACTGAGCCGGAAGACTTTGACAGTGTACAAGAAGCACTGGAGAAAAATAATATTCAAACATCGGTGGCGGAAATAACGATGATACCCGATACTACGATGACATTGACGGAACCGGACGCCAGCAAGATGATGAAGTTGATGGAAGTATTGGAAGAACATGATGATGTCCAGGAAGTATATACTAATTTTGATATCCCTGAGGAATTGCTGCAGTAACGTGCCTGTTTGGCGAAACTTGAAAAACGATTGATTCATGAGGATGTACTCACGTCAGGGTACATCCTTCCTTCATGCTATTACAGGAATCGGTAGTTCTTCTGTCGAATTGGCATAAGGTTAGAATGGCGAAGGATTGTTTATTGCTTTTATGGTTATGAGGAGGCCTTTTTGTATGCTGGCACTAGGTATTGACCCTGGTTCAGCAATTTGCGGTTATGGTTTTGTTCGTTCGGATGGCAGCCGGTTGCAAGCGGTTACGCATGGTGTGATAGAAACTGCTGCCGGGAAACCGGTGACTGAACGATTGCAAATTGTTTTTCAAGGGATCGACCAATTGATTAAGCAATTTAAACCGGATATTATTGGTGTAGAACAATTGTTTTTTAACCGGAATGTGACAACAGCCATGACGGTTGCCCAAGCACGCGGCGTTATCTTATTAGCTATCGCGCAAAATGAGGCGTCATTTGTTGAATATACCCCGTTGCAGGTAAAACAAGCCGTTGTCGGCTATGGAAAAGCGACCAAGGAACAAGTCATTTTCATGACGCAGCGCTTGTTGGGTTTAGAAAAGAAACCACAACCGGATGATGCGGCCGACGCATTAGCGATTGCCATATGCAGCATCCATTCCGCAGGAATGAAAAACATACGGGAGAGGAAACGATGATTGGTTATTTAGAAGGTAAAGCAACTCATTTGCAGATCGATTCTTGTTTTCTGAATGTGGGTGGTGTTGGATACCGGGTTTTTATTTCTGCAATGACTAGGCAAAGAATTGCTATTGGTGCGACTATTTTACTCTTTACCCATCTTCACGTTCGAGAGGATG
>CAYUNV010000254.1:0-4606 GCA_964446265.1 uncultured Negativicutes bacterium
GACCGCTTCGAGGATGTTGGTCTTTCCCTGGGCGTTCTCACCGACAAAAATATTTATATTATTGGTGAAATTAACCTCGAGGGTTGTATAGTTGCGATAATTTCTCAGATTAAGCTTGTCTACCCTCATGCTGCCACCTTTATGCGCCGGCGACCTTCCAGCTCCCGTAGCCTTTAACGGCAACGACGTCGCCCGTCTGCAACTTCTTGCGCCGCTCGCTGACAGTTACCCCATTGACCGTCACCATGCCTGCCAATACCATTTCCTTAACCTGTCCGCCACTTTCGGCAGCCCCGGCCCATTTCAAAAACTGGTCAAGCTTAATGGACTCGGTATGGATGGCTATCTCTTCCACTTGTCATTCCCCTCAGCCGGTGCGCACAGGCGTGATTATGTAAGTATAGTTTTCATCATCGACCGGTTTTATGCCGGCAGGACTGAGCGGAGTATTAAGCGAGAAAACCAATTCATCGCTGTCGATATTTTTGAGTATATCGGTGACATATTTTGCATTAAACGCTATTTCCACTTCATTGCCATCCGTTTTCGCCTCGACGATTTCACGCGCTTTGCCGACATCCGGGTTGTTCGAGGAAATAACGACCGCGCCGTCTTTAAAGAAGAACTTGACGACATTGTATTCTCCGTCCCTGGCGAGGAGCGAGACACGCTCGACCGCATCCAGGAACTGGTCGGTATTAAGCTGAACTTTGGTAGCGAACGAAGAGGGGATCACTTTGTTGTAATCGGGGAATTGCCCTTCGATCAGACGGGAATTGATATATACGTCGTCAAACACTATCCCCACCTGGTTCTTTTGCCACGATAGAGACACGTCGTGCGGTTCTTCGGTAGTCAGCAGCCGCGCCAATTCATTGAGGATTTTCGCGGGAATAATCATCTTGGCGTTTCCGCCGCCGGACGCCAGTTTCGCCCTTTTAAGCGCCAGGCGATGGGTATTTGTGGCGACCATGCGGATTTCGTCGCCTTCCACTTCTATCAGGCCGCCGGTGAAAATCGGCCTGGCCTCGTCGGTTGCACTGGCAAAAACCGTCTTTTTGATAAGATCGCGGAGAATTCCGTCCTGTACTGTAAAAGAATTGTCTCCGCTGACCGGTTTCAATACAGGAAATTCCTCCGCAGGCAAGCTGAGAAGATTAAACTGCGAATTCTGGGAAGTTATTTTAATCGTCCGGTCTTCTTTGCTCGACGATATTTCGATCGTATCACCCGGTAAGCGGCGCACCATTTCCTGAAGATAACGTCCCGACAGTACTATTGAACCAGGCTCTTCCACGGTTGCCGCCATCGTGCAGCTGATGCCGACTTCGTAGTCGGTAGCTTGTAGCTGCAATTCGCCGTTTTGCGCGGAAAGGTATATACCTGTAAGGATCGGGAGAGGCGTTTTGGTAGCCACCGCCTTTTGCACCGTCTGCACTGCGTGGTGCAAATCATCTTTCGGGCAAAAAATTCTCATTTTTTTGACCTCCCATTGGTATATTACAACGTTTAAAAACATAAGATAGTAAAATAGCCGTAATAGTATTAGGGCCTGTCAATATGTTGATAATACGGCGCGCATATTGTCGAATCAGCTTCGGCGCTGTTGATATCGTGTCGATAATATCAAATGCGAATAAACAATATTTGGCCCTTTATCCTTCGTAAGACAGTATCAACAAAAAGTTGATAATACTATCCATAAATTATTAACAAGGTTATGCACTTTCGATTCGCTTTGTTATTTCCTTGAGAATATTATTAAGTTTAACATCTTCGTTCCGTTCGCGGCTGATTTTGTCGTGGGCGTGGATGACCGTTGTGTGGTCGCGGCCGCCGAACATCTCGCCGATACGGGGTAAAGATGTTTCCGTCAATTCGCGGCAAAGATACATTGCTATTTGACGGGGATAAGTGACATTGCGGGTTCTTTTTTTTGCGAGCAAATCTTCTTGTTTTATTTTGAAATATACGGCGACGATCTGTTGGATAAGTTCCATTGTTATCTGCCGCGGCCGGCTGTGGGGGAAAATATCCTTCAGCGCTTCGGTGGCCAAGTTCATATCGATGCTTTGATTGGTCAGCGACGCATAGGCAATAACCCTGATAAGAGCTCCTTCAAGTTCACGGATATTGTTGTCGATGCGGCTGGCGATGAAAACCATAACATCGTTGGGCATTGTGAAGCCTTCGATGATTGCTTTCTTACGGAGGATGGCGATCCTGGTTTCCAGATCGGGCGGCTGGATATCGGTGATAAGTCCCCACTCGAACCTTGACCGCAGACGGTCCTCCAGGGTGGGAATTTCCCGCGGCGGCCGGTCGCTGGAAATAATTATCTGTTTATTGGCTTCGTGCAAGGTATTGAAAGTATGAAAAAACTCTTCCTGGGTATGCTCTTTCTTGGACAGGAACTGAATATCGTCGACAAGCAGGACATCGATATTACGGTACTTTTGACGGAAGCTTTCGGGGTTGCCGTCGCGGATGGAGTTGATCAGCTCGTTGGTGAATTTCTCGCTGGAGATATATAATACTTTGAGGTGGGGATGGTTTTGTCTGATGCGGTGGCCGATGGCGTGCATCAGGTGGGTTTTGCCCAGTCCGACGCCGCCATAGATGAAAAACGGGTTGTAAACCTTTGCCGGAACCTCGGCTACCGCTAGGGATGCTGCGTGGGCAAACCGGTTGGAATTGCCGATGACGAAAGTTTCGAACGTATATTTGGGGTTGAGTGAGGAAAGGAGTTCCTCTGAGCCGTTGGAAGCCCGTTTGGAGTGTAATTCTTCTCCAATGTTCTCCTGCATGTAAGACATGGGTATTCTTTCAACAAACGGTTTGGTTGATTCTTCGCCCAACTGTTGGTCGCCCTGACTCTTTTCGCTCTCGAGGTCGAGATTGACGAACCTGATCTCGATGGGCCTCTGCAGGACTTGTTGAACCGTATTTTGGATGGTCGCGGTGTAACGGGTTTCGATCCAGTCCTTGATGAACTGGCTGGGGGTTCCTATTTCCAGGGTAGTATCGTTCAGTGACAGGGGGATCGTCGACCTGATCCAGGTATCGAAAATAGGTTTGATAATCTCTTTTTCCATACTTTTGAGTACTTGTTCCCACACCGCAGCCATATGAGCAGTATCCATGACGACCGTCCTTTCATCGGCAATGTCCACAGGTAAAGGAACGCTACATAATTTATCCACAGTATTATTAACACATGTGAATAACCGGCTAAAAACAAGGGATCGGACGAAAAAAAAATACACTGGCAATAAGCAAAAACCCTTGCCGCGTATCGGTTGCGAGGGCCAGTAGATTATGTTAATTCAGCAAGAAGCGTTCACAAGTCCGACCGCCTTTTTCTATTTTATATTAGCAAAACATGGACAAGTTATCAACAGTTTGTTTTAGTTCAATTTCGGGACTGCTAATTTTATCCACAGGACAAAGCCGTAAATTCCTTGACACTGGGCAAAGGACTGGTCTATAATCTTATATAGTTAAAAATGCAATATTTAACATGGGGAGCTATCGCGTCTTTGCTCTAAGGAGGTGTAAATAAATGAAACGGACCTACCAGCCGAATACTTTGTGGAAAAAGAGGACCCACGGGTTCCGCGAACGCATGAAGACAAAGGGTGGCCGCCTTGTCCTGAAGAAGAGACGGGCCAAAGGCCGCAAGAGACTGTCTGCATAGGCCGCTGGGAGTGGCCTATTTTTCCATTTAGCGGGATGAAAATGTATAAATTGCCGAAATCTGGCCGGTTGCGCCGGAACAAGAGCTTCCAGGCGGTATACCGGAGTGGGAAATCTTTCGCCAATCGCCAAATGGTGCTATATGTCCTTCCCCAACACGGCCGCGAACGCCGTGTCGGTTTTGCTGCCGGCAAGCGCCTGGGGAATGCCGTCGTACGCAACCGCGTGAAGAGACTGCTGCGCGAGGCCTACCGTCTCCAGCAGCACAAACTCAAGAACGGCTTCGACCTGATTATCGTCGGGCGCCAGACATTGGTGAAAGAGACACTACCCACGGTGACCGCCGCTTTGTTGCATCTATGCGAACGGGCCAAAATCCTCGCCTGAAAAGGAGGAGTTTTGCATAAAAACCGTACTCCTCTATGCCATCATGTTCTACCGGAGAGTTATTTCCCCGCTCAAGCCTCCTTCCTGCCGGTTTGTACCCACCTGCTCGGAGTACGCCCTCGAGGCGATCGAGAAGTACGGGCCATGGGACGGTACAAGGATGGCCGTAAGGCGTATCCTGCGCTGCCACCCCTTCGGTGCCAGCGGCTATGACCCCGTTCGCTGACAAGATTTGCACATCGTATAAAAGGAAGTGAGCTTTTTGCCCGGATTTGATTATCTTGTCGAGTTGATGAAAAGCGCCTTGACGTTCTTTTACAATATCACGGCCAAGATGGGTGTGCCTAACTACGGTATCGCCATCATCCTGCTGACGATAGCGATTAAAATGATTCTCTATCCGTTGACCGTCAAGCAGGTTAAATCGATGAAAGCGATGCAGGATATCGCTCCCAAACTGAAGGCTCTGCAGGAGAAATACAAGGACAACAAAGAAAAACTCAACCGCGAGGTGGCCACTCTC
>CAYUNV010000255.1:0-1940 GCA_964446265.1 uncultured Negativicutes bacterium
GAAAAAACTTTGTCACTCCGCCAACAATCAAAAAAACCTGTAGGGATAAAAATACAGCCAAACCAGCCGCTACCAATGTACTGAACGGATTTACGGCCTTCATCGCAATCCGGAAAGCCCGATAAATAAAAAGCAGATAAACAAGCATAACTGCAGCAGATCCAACAAAGCCAAGTTCCTCGCCAATTACCGCAAAAATGAAATCCGTGTGGACTTCTGGGATCATCTTAGGATATCCATACGTCAAACCAGTCCCTAAAATTCCCCCGGATCCTAAAGCAAATAGGGACTGAACTATTTGATAGGCTCTGCCATTTGGATCTTTCCAAGGATTCAGCCAAATATCTACCCGGACTTGTACATGCGAATAAAGGAAATAGCAAAGTAACGATCCCGCTAAAAATAAAAATGTACCTAAAGCGATGTAGGTAAACCGCCCGCTCGCCATATACGTCATAATCACAGTGATGCCAAAATAGAGCAATGCCGACCCAAGATCACGCTGGGCAACCAACATTACCATTGCAAGCATCCAAACCGCCATAAGCGGAGCAATAAAACGCGGCTGCGGAAGAACCAACGGTCCGTACCGCCGGGTTGCAAACGCAATCACTTCCCTGCGTTCACTAAGATAAGCAGCCAAAAATAAAATAACAAACAGTTTAGCAAATTCGGATGGTTGAAAACGAATAGGCCCTACAATAATCCAGCTGCGATGTCCGCCAATGTCAACGCCAAAAAGGATCGCCGATAATAATAAAATAAGTCCGATGCCGCCTAACACATATTTATAATCAGCAAACCGACCGGGGTTCTGAAATAATAATACGGTTCCTAAGAAGCCGGCCAATCCTACAACCAGCCAAAGAGCTTGCAAAAAAAACAAATCCGCGTTTAAACGCAATAATAAGGTTAAACCCAGTCCGGTTAACAAAGATGCGACCGGCAACAAAACCGGATCACCGGTATGACCGGTGGTACGCAAAAACAGGTGAACAAACAGAAAAGCAATCCATATTCCAGCTACAATTCCACCAATTGCATAATCAAGGCTTCCCTTCGCTAAAAAACTTACCGTCAATATACCAGACCCGGTAATTAATCCGGAAATAAGCAATAATTTTCGTTCCTGTTTTCCCGTTTCCATATACTAAGCCTCATTTAAAACCAGAATCGCTGTAATATTATCATACCCGCCGCAATCATTTGCTTTTGCAACCAAATGTTCCACAGCGGCTGCACCATCACCTTGCCCCTCTTTGAGATAACAAAGCAATTTTTTTTCATCAATCATATTCGTTAAACCGTCTGAACAAAGGAATAAAATATCACCTTGTCCCCAGGAGACAACTCCCGTATCAATCCGGATCATTCCGTCAGTGCCGACTGCCCGGGTCAGAACGTTGCGCCGCGGATGGTTATCCGCTTCTTCCGGGGTTAGTTCCCCGCGCGCTACGAGTTCCCAGACAAGCGAATGATCCGTCGTCAACTGCGAGAGTTCTTCTTTGCCTGTATCTAACAAATAAATCCGGCTATCGCCGACATGGCCCCAATAAATCGTATCGGTTTCCAGATATGCAGCGCTGACCGTAGTTCCCATTCCGGCATAATCACTATGCTGCAACGACTTCTCGTAAACTGTCCGGTTTGCCAGTTGAATTGCCTCCGCCAACAGAATATCCGGCTTATATTCACCTTCATGTTTTTCAACAAATTCTGTAATACACTGAACCGCTATTTTGCTGGCGATTTCTCCGGCTAAATGCCCCCCCATACCATCTGCGACAACAAATAAATGCGGTGGTTTAAAAAGATAACTATCTTCGTTGTTTTTCCGTACCTTCCCAACATCAGACTTCACAAATGCCAGCAACGCGTGTCACCCCTCAAATTTAAAAGTATTCCGGCCTACCTTAATCAAGTCGCCATCCTTCAATTGA
>CAYUNV010000255.1:1950-4592 GCA_964446265.1 uncultured Negativicutes bacterium
TTCCGTAATAACCTTATCATTATGATAAGTATGGTTGGTGCTTCGTAAATCAGCCAGCCAATACTGATTTTGATAAAACGTGATACAAGAATGTTCATGCGAAACAAAATTATCATCGATCACAATATCATTATGGGCGCCCCGGCCAATAGCAGTCGTTTCGCCCAGCAAAATGATTTCTCCTGCCGGATGTCCAGGAAATGCATCAATCACAATCAGCCTGGCAGACTTTCTTTCACTTCGGACAGCAGGCTGATAACCGGCATTAAAAGCAGCCTTAGGATTGCGAAAATCCTGAATAATCACCCGCATAATCCGGTAAATGAAATAATAAATCAATAATAAGAACGCATACTGTAAAATTGAGCCGGCAACATTAATAATCCACACTTTACCAGGCAATTCAATTCACCTCATGAATGTAGACTTGCTTCAGGTGGCGTTTTGTACGCCATCTGAAGTTTAGTCGAATTTACTTCGAGCTACAGCCTGTTGATCTCCGTCCTAAGAGGATGGAGTCTTACAGGCTGTGTGAAGATAAACAATAATGGTATTGCCTAACCGGATCTTGTCTCCCGGTTTCAATTGCAAAAAAGTGATCCGGTGATTATTAACATACGTCCCATTCAGACTATCCGCGTCATGCAAAATATGATTTTCACCATCAAAAGCGATATAGGCGTGAAGACGGGAAGTGTTGATATCCGTCAACGGCATTTCATTGCTTTCCCGTCTGCCGATATGAATTCGCCGGTCACCAACCGGTACGGTTAACCCTGCATCAGGTCCTTCAAGCACCGTCAATATACCCGAACGGGCCGGAGAAACTGGCTTCCGTACTTCGGCATTCACTTTATTGAAAACACGTGTAGTAGGTGATACTTCCTGGGGAACATTTTCCCGCGTTTCTTCCTGGGAAGGCAGCGGTTCGCTAAAAGAAGCCTGACAATTGATCCGTCCTTGCTTGCTTTCCCCAGCAAGTTTAATTTCTACCACGGGCGGCTGAGTCATAACATACTCCTTCTTTTTTGCTTCCGCCGTTAAAAATTCGGCCAAGTCTTGGCATACGGTTTGATGATAAGAAGCAATCCGGTCAAAATCTGCAGGCTGCAGGTAAACACAATATTCGTTGGGAACATAAATACAACAGACTCCGATTGATTTTTCTTTTTCCATCGTTCGGACCAAAACTTTAGCAATTTCCACCGGTTGCAACCCACCGGATAATTTTTTATCAAAAAAACCTTCAATATGTTTTTCAAAAAAATTTTCCATATTGCGGACAAACTTCATGTTCAAACACCCCACTCGTCATATTCCCATCTAAATTCAAAGATTAGAACAACTCCGGCTGTTAATCCGGTTTATTCTGAGGATCTTCTTTGAATGATCGATAACGCAGTTGTCCACACGCTGCTTGAATATCAGAACCCATCTCTTTCCGAACGGTAGCCGTAATACCCCGCTGCTGCAAAATGGTTAAAAATTCCCGTATGGCGGTCTCAGTCGGCCGCAGAATACCGCGTTCAGGAACCGGGTTGGCCGGGATCAGGTTTACATTTGCCAATCTACCACGCAATAATGAGGCTAATTCCCGCGCCTGCTCAGGCAGGGAATTAATTCCCTGCAACAAAATATATTCATACGTAACCCTGCGGCCCGTCTTTTCCGCATAACGGTCGGACGCAGCCAAAACCATTTCCAGAGGGTATTTTCTATTGATAGGCATGATTTCGGAACGGATTGCATTATTGGGAGCATGAAGCGAAATCGATAATGTAATCGGCAATCCCTCTTCTGCCAAGGCGTCAATCTGCGGAACCAAGCCTGATGTCGACAGCGTCATATGGCGGTAACTGAGGTTCAGGCAATATGGTTCATGGCATAAACGCATAAACCGCAAAACATTGTCATAATTCTCCAAAGGCTCACCGGTACCCATAATGACAAGCGAATGAATTTTTGAATTTTCTTGTTGTAAAGCTTGTTGAATAAAGAGCACCTGGCGCAATATTTCGCCGGCTGATAAATCCCGGCTTTTACCTAATAAAGTAGATGCACAAAAACGGCAGCCCATCGCACATCCAATCTGCGTAGACACACAAACACTATTACCATACGAATGCCGCATCAACACAGTCTCTACTGCGGATCCATCTGGGAAAGCCAACAAATATTTATCCGTGCTGCCATCGGCCGCATGTTGGACTGTCCGCACTTCTGCTGTTGTTATCGTAAACATATCATCTAATAATAGTCTATTTTTTAATGATAAATTACCCATATCCATGAATCGAACAGCACCACGCCGGTAAAGCCATTCCGCAATTTGTTTGGCGCGGTACTTTTCTAATCCAAGCGGAATAATTTCTGCTGCAATTTCATGAACAAACAAACCGAAAAGATCTTTTTTCATGTTTTGTTCCTCGCGACGAATACTCTATTTACTCTTTACCATACGGGCAATGAAAAAGCCATCCACATCATCCAGATGCGGCCATAATTGCACCAAACTCCCCGCGCGCTTTACAGGCAAAAACTGTCCGGTTTCCTGCAAAATATAAGTGGGATGATCCTTAAGAAAACGTTGGACAATCTCCTGATTTTCCTCCGGTTCAGTTGTACAAGTGCTATAAACAAGA
>CAYUNV010000256.1:0-4043 GCA_964446265.1 uncultured Negativicutes bacterium
GTCGTTCCTGCCGCTCGGATTGCCGCCGGTCCTTAAAATTTTGACTTCCCCATGTGGTTGCCATAGATGCCTCCATGTATCAAGTATAGCACTTATATATGGGGGGGCGGTGGTTCCTGCATGTTGCAGCCACCTCTGACACGAGGTGCTGCATGGTTTCTAAGCCTGACACGGAGTGAGAAAGGGGACGTGTTGATTTGTTGACTAACCGCTCCACCCCTTTTCGCTAATCAACTAATCAACTACGTCCCCTTAGCCTTCCCTCCGGAATTGCCCACTTGCCTGTCAGTTTATGGTCGTGGAGATCGTCGTAAAGCGGCCAAGATCCGTTGTAGAACACCTCGCATACTCCAGCATCTTTGCTTTTTTTCAGCCTGTCTTCAAATTGGTCGTTCGAAATTTGCCCGCATATCAGGTGCCGGAAGTTCTCCGCGAGTATGTCTCCTGCTTTTCGGTCTATCATTCTTTACTCACTCAACGGGCATGGCTTTGACCTGCCGGTTTTTAGGGCAGGTCGTAAGCCATGTTGGACTTTCGGTGTTCTCGCCGCTGTATACATAGTTTTATTAAATGCGTTGCCCTCAAAGGTATCTTCAGTATGCAGTGGAACCAATCAAGGGCGGTGGGCAGATTCTTTTCAACGAATTCGTTGGGGTCTAGGCGTGGGGCTAGAAAGCAATTGATCTATAGGTAGCTCATTCTCCTTGTTCATCATCATGCCAGGGGAGATAATCTTTGGCTGTTTTTCCAAAGTTTTGCCAGCATAGCGCCGTTTCGCAATAACGGCACCCACCAGTTTCTTTAGCTGAATCTCTTCGGGTTTCTCAATAAAGCCAGTTTTAATCTCTTTCTCCAAATGGCTTAATAGATTACCAAGGTAAAAAGAACTGGGATGTAAAAGATTTAAGTGCTCAAGTAAATGCTTGCTCCAGTTGGTGGGGCGTTCTTCCAATAAGAAAATGGCGACGAGATGTCTTTGCATTTCAGAATCACTATCTGCAAGATGCTTGCAAAGCAGTGGTCCTATTTTCTTTGAAGACAAATCATCTTTTAACAACATAGCAACATTGAACGGGTTGGACAGAAGGATTTCCTTGAATCTCTGTTGTTTGTCTTCAGAAAAACCACTGGCGAGTACCAAATTGAGCCCATCGTGTGCTGCTCTACCATTTTGAGCAAGTGATGGGGAAATCCAAAATATTACTTTTGAGATCGCCTCCCACCCCTTAAAAATAGCCCTTGCAGCATCAAGCTTCAGTTCAGGCTTAATAAATGTACTGCTGCGCAATGCTCTGGAGGTCGCCTTAATGCTTTGCAGCAAGCTACGAACAGCATAGTCATCTAGAAATTTGTTTATACTCTGATTGTATGGAGCTCCAGAATTATAGTTTTTATCAGCATGCTTATCTTTTAATTCGGATGGCATGTTGGATGAATCCAACTTTTCGGCAATCTCCCGTCTTGTTTTTTCAATAAATCCTTCTGACGGATTCCATAAAAACGTTGACAGAGGATTGAACGTCCCCTTAATGCCGATATTATCGTCAACCTTATCCATTAAGCTGTTAAGATCAGATAGCAATATAATCATGGCATCTTCTCGCTTGCCATCAATCCCTGCATAGAATTCAATAATTTCTGGGAAGTTGACATACTTTTGGTTTCCCAAGATGTAGCTTTTGAACGAATCATCGTGCATCATACATTCAGCGGCAAAGTAGAAAATCCAAAATGTATGTTTAAACTCAAAAGTGTTGCCGTACCTGACAAGAATGCAATTATCCACTAGGACTTGGATCATCCTATCAACATCGAGTGATATGAGGTTCTCAGTACAAATATCTCTTAGCTTGACTTGGAATTCGTTCGCATCAAAACTTCCAGTTGCTTGCATTACTAGATCTTTACAAAATATCCCCATCACAAAGGTACATTCATCAACTTCAGGATTTTCACTCGAAAATAGAAAACTCTCCTTGTCTGTAAAAAGCACAAATAGTATTGCTTTCATGAGCTTGGTTCTGTTTAGTACTTTTTCTGTATAATTACTTTCTAGAACTCTCAATAAAGTCAGGCAATTCATTGCGGTCCTATGAATATTTATAGCTTCCATATGTTTTGTCATATGAGAAAGAACTTCGTCTTCTTTTCCAACGTTCTTTACTTCATTGTAACTAGAAACTAATTCACGCATAGAATTTCGAGTAAGTGCTTGCAAGTGTAAAACTTGGAGAGTTCTGTTTACTTTTGAAAGAGAAAATGTATTGCCAAGGCACACAGTTTTACTTGAAAAAAGGACTAAAGGTATGTCTGCAAATTTATCGTCAATAAACTTGACCATGTTTGAGTGATCAATAACTGAGTTGTCCCAGCCATCAATCATTATACTTTCTATGTCTGACGCTTGCTTGTTATAACGTTGCAGCTCTTCTTCTATGAAATTCAATACATTTCTTGCTTTTATATGCGTAGCGTCAATGTATATCAATAACTTTCTTTTATTCTTGAATGCCTGAACTCTCATGTAAAGAGCGAGGCATGTTAGACCAAATTGTGGTGGAGCTATAATTAGGGTATTGACAGGAGAGTCGATAAGGTCATCTAGGAGGTTAGCATTGTCATTGAACTCTCGAGTTTCAGATAGTTTTGGCTTTATGAAGACCGGGGGTTGCCCCTTAAAAGATTCCAGTGCATTTTGTAATCTTGACTCTAATTGCTGCAGGCTATGCAAATAGCTGCTGTCTAACTTAACAACGCCGTCGTCAGTTTTGGCAAGTCGTGGACTAGGAAAAAAAGTACCGTTAGAATACTCTCTATACTTGATTAGTGACGGCTCATCATTTTCAATAAGTACTATGGAATAGGCTAGGGTATCCTGTTTGTTACTAAACAATGGGGGGGCAGAACACATCAATGAGTTCTGTGGAATTCTACTGTGATATACGGCTGGAAGATGATTATGACCATATAAACATAGACAAAAATGTCTCTCTATAATAGCTTGCAACTCTGTTCTGCTCCAAACATTCAAATGATCAAGAGGATGATGCAGTAGCAATATATTGGCAGTGGTTGTTTTATTGTGACACCATGCCACTAACCCACGAGTATATATTGCCAACATTCCATCGTCATCTACATCCTTCAACCCACCGAATGAACATAAGGCAGAGTTCAGACAATACACCCCAACATTATTATCGATGCTATATCCCCAGCCTAGACGCGAAAAAAATTCATCATGCCTTGAAAACCCAGACACAAACAATTCATAATTTTCAAATTTGTCATACAATCTATTGTGATTGCTCATAAAATTATTGAAGTCTGGTTCCGTTTTTGTATGTTTGTTGTGTAACGCCATAAACTCATCGTAGTTGTCTTCAACAAATTTCCGGTCAATATCATGATTTCCTGGAACAACCATCCTTGCATTCTTGGGTATTCCCATAGCAGTTAATTGATCATCGAGCTCCGCAATGACAGCTTCATATGACTCCACTTCGGCTCCAGCTTGGACAATGTCACCTGTCATGGCAATGGAAAACTGGTAGTCTGGTAGGTCTTTTATCTGCACTTTTAAATCGTCTATAAATGCTTTTATAATACTTGATGCGCCTTCAGGCGTTTCTTTGCGATAATGGATATCTGCCACGTGGACAATTGCATGTTTCATATTTCTCATCCCCCTATAATTCTAGTTAATCCACTTGAATATTTGTGCCCAAGCGATACTCACATTTTATTGGCAAAGCAATTGCGCCGATGTCGGCACCCCCGCCAACTTTCTGCCACGCCAAGCCTCGGTTCTTCTCGGTCCGGTTCAGATTGTCCAACGTCGTGGGGGCGCACCAGCGCGTCAGCGTCTGCGTGCCGCCTCCTGGTTATGTCCTGGATTTTTTTGTTAAAGTCTTTGTGATTTCTGTTTTTTCCGTCTTTGAGATACGTAACTTGTGATAAAGCCAATAGATCCCCACCCTATGAGGTTGATAATGAATGTAATTGGCTGTATCCATCCGAGACCTTCATAGACAGTTTCACCA
>CAYUNV010000256.1:4053-4547 GCA_964446265.1 uncultured Negativicutes bacterium
AATCACATAAGGGTAACTGTGTAGTAAAAAATTAGGCCAGTTTCCAACATACATGAAAAAATTTGCGAGATTTTCCGCAGCGGGCGCACCGTTGAACGTATTGAAATGCGTCAAGACAATGCATAGAAAAATGATATTTAGCCCGATTGGAAATGTCATGAAAGCTACAACAACCTTCCAGGACACCCTCTTAGCTAAACCACGGCTGTTACTCGATTCATTTTTGTCCGTCATCATTTTTTTCCAAGGGCGAGTTGCTACTTATCGAATCCATCTACATCTATATATTCTCCCAGCGCATTCTCACGACGTTGCCGTAATTGACACGGTAAATCGCCATGTCATGAGCAAGCAGCTTCCCTCAAACACGAAAAGCCACGCCCGGCACCATCAGGCGTGCCACACGCGGCTTCCGAAAATTGCTCCGCAGAATCTCCCCCAACACTCCCTCCACACCATCGCACACGGAAATAAAGCCGTATAATTAACAAGAA
>CAYUNV010000257.1:0-4535 GCA_964446265.1 uncultured Negativicutes bacterium
ACTATCCGCGAACTCGTTGCACAGGCGATTCAGGAAACACAGGCCGTCACGGTGAAAGAAATGGGCAAAGTGATGGCTGTGCTGATGCCAAAAGTAAAGGGAAGAGCCGATGGCAAACTGGTGAATGCCGTGGTTCGGGAACTGTTACATAGTTAAACGTTACAAAAATAATGACCCGGTACCACATGGTACCGGGTCTTATTTTGGTCTTATAATAGCAGAAACGCAACAAAAAAGACAGGTATAAACCTGTCTTAGTCTCAGTTAAAGTGAAGGTGTTGCAATGAAACAAAAAACGTACGGTGAAATGTGCAAACAATCAGGCGACAAAAACGTTGCTACAGGAGTAGTAAAAATCAGTGGACAGTCTGAAGAACGAACAGTTATAACAAATAGACAAATAAATTGCAAAATATGTTAAAATAATAATAGTGCGAATAGAGTAAGACAGTAATTACGTTGCGCAAAATCTGCTGCATAAGTTATGCGATTAGACAAAAAATACTCTTCACTAGAACTTACTGGTTTATCATAACAAAGTAGTATTAAGTTGTCAATGTTATTTAAAAGAAATTATTTATTGGTTATTATTACTAAATACTTGAGTATTATCATTAGCTGGCGCTGAATTTACAGGAATATAAGGATTGGGCGGCGAATTACGTGAAATGAAAGACAAGAAGCAGTAATGGCGGATTTTCTTATTGTCATGGGAGTGGTGCTATGGTCGGCAAACGGCTTGTTATCGTATTGATAACGCTTGTTAATTTATTTTGTCTTTTTTTGCCGCGGGCGGCAGCCTCTGAAATACCTGTGATTGTCATCCAAATTCAAGGAGAAATCGATGCCGGGCAAACTTCAATTGTGCATCGGGCTATGGCTGCAGCTGCTGAAAAACAGGCGCAGGCTATTTTGCTGGAGGTGGACACCTTTGGCGGGTTGGTTGATTCGGCGGTAAAAATTCGAGATCTGATTAGCGATTCACAGATTCCGACAATTTGTTATGTCCGTAACAGGGCATGGTCTGCCGGCGCACTGATTGCACTTTCGCACCGGCATATTGTAATGGCGCCCGGCGCGAGTATAGGTGCAGCGGAGCCAATTCCGGCAACGGAAAAAACGATA
The DNA here is from genome assembly GCA_964446265.1 of uncultured Negativicutes bacterium. Taxonomy (GTDB): domain Bacteria; phylum Bacillota; class Negativicutes; order CTSoil-072; family CTSoil-072; genus CTSoil-072. The sequence goes on from CAYUNV010000257.1 coordinate 1,126, forward strand.
GCTGCAATTAAAGCCGAATTTGCTGCAACGGCTGGAAAAACCGGTCGTGACCCGCGCGTTGCGGAAGCGATGGTGGATAAAACATTAGGACTGCCTGGTTATGCTGAGCCAGGACAAATTTTGGCATTAACAGATGCCCAGGCAATGAAAGTCGGTTATGCCGACTTCATCGCAGCCGATAGGGAAGCAGTATTGGCGCATTATGGGCTTTCCGGAGCTCCGGTTGTAGAATATAAACGGGAATGGGTGGATAGTTTTACCGGATGGCTTTCTGATCCGGCAATCAAGTCGATACTTTTAACGATTGTTTTCCTCGCAGTCCTAACAGAAATAAAAACGGCCGGAACCGGCATTGCAGGTATAATTGGCTTGGCAGCCGCATTGCTGTTTTTTGCTGGACAATGGATGGCGGGAGTCGCGGGCCTCATCGAAATTTTGTTGTTTTTTGGCGGGATCGCCTTGATTGTACTTGAATTGTATACACCAGGAATAGGACTGTTTGGCTTTGCGGGTGTTGGCTGTATATTAGCCAGTATGTTTTTTGCACTTGGGGGTGGGATGAGAGCTCTAAATATATTAGCTGTCAGCATGGCAGGAGCCGTAGTTCTATTTTTACTGATTTTAAAGAAACTACCTTCCAGTGAATTATGGTCCCGCGTCGTATTGAAAGATTCGGAAACGACACAAGGTGGTTTTGTGAGCACACATGATTATAGCCGTTATATTGGACAGCAGGGAAAAACCCTTACGTTGCTGCGACCTGCCGGAACCGCGGAGATTGCCGGAGAACATCTGGATGTGGTTTCTGACGGACAGTATGTAAAAAAAGGAACTTTAGTGACAGTCATACGCGTAAACGGCAATCGAATTGTTGTCCGGCCTGTTTTTGAAGATAAGGAATGAATATAGACTAGCGTCTGGTGGAATTCCACCCGCCGGGTGAATAGATAGATGAAGGCGAGGCGTCTGTGTCCTTGATGGCGTTTTGCAGGCTGTGTGAAAGGTAAATAGTGCTACTAAAGGGGGAAATGGTAATGGCTGCAATGTTTGGCAGTTTGTTTGTTGTTTTTCTGTTTGTTATTGGTGTATTGGTCTTTTTGCATTTTGTACCATTGGGTCTCTGGATTTCCGCCATGGCGGCCGGAGTGCATGTGGGGATCTTTAATCTTATTGGAATGCGCTTGCGGCGTGTGCCACCGGCCAGGATTGTCTTGCCATTGATTAAAGCGAATAAAGCAGGACTAGAAGTTAGCGTAAATCAATTAGAAGCCCATTTTCTAGCGGGTGGTGATGTTGATAAAGTAGTGGATGCGCTGATTGCGGCGCATCGGGCCCAAATCGCATTGCCTTTTGAACGGTCGGCTGCGATTGATTTGGCAGGGCGGAATGTTTTGGAAGCTGTCCAAATGAGTGTCAATCCGAGAGTCATTGAGACTCCGGTTGTATCGGCCGTAGCGAAGAACGGAATTGAACTAAAAGTCAAAGCCCGGGTTACAGTGCGGGCAAATATAGACCGATTGGTTGGCGGCGCCGGTGAAGCAACCGTTATTGCCAGGGTGAGCGAGGGGATTATTACCAGCGTTGGATTGGCGGACGACCATAAACAAGTGTTAGCGAACCCCGATCATATTTCACAGGTTGTTTTAGCGAAAGGCTTGGATGCAGGAACAGCGTTTGAAATCTTGTCGATTGATATTGCCGATGTTGACGTTGGCCGCAATATCGGTGCCGCGTTGTTGACTGATCAGGCGGAAGCGGATAAACGTATTGCGCAGGCGAAAGCGGAAGAACGGCGTACTATGGCTGTGGCCAGGGAACAGGAAATGAAGGCTTATACGCAGGAAATGCAGGCCAAAGTGGTTGAGTCGCAGGCGGAAGTTCCAATTGCGCTGGCTATAGCGTTGAAAGAGGGACGCATTGGCGTGATGGATTATTATAATATGAATAATATTTTGGCGGATACACAAATGAGAGATTCCATTGCGAAAGTAAGTCCGGCGACTGTGCCCGCTGTAAAACCGGAAGAACCGAAGAATAGGTGATAGTATGGATTTTATATTCATTATTATTTTAATGGCCGTTCTTTACATAGTTCCTGAACTGTTAAAACGCCGGGGCAAGCCGAAAACCTATCAATATCCGGATATTCCTCAACCGGCGCCGCAGCCATCGGATATGAAGATAAAGAGTAAACCGGCAGAACCGGTTCAGGAAAGATTTTTGGCTGACCGGATCCCGACGGAACAAGAGGTTGCGCCGGCGGCAATGCCAGCTGCCAGTGAAGTGAAAAAACAGGAAGAAACGCCCCGGTTGCCAGGATGTTTATCACAAGAGGCGCTGGTCAATGGCGTTATTTTCGCGGAGATTATTAACCCGCCACGGGCCTATCGGCCTTTACGCCGTCGATTGTAACGGTGAAAGCGTGCTACGCTAAAATACAGGAGGCGGAAAACGATTGGAAAAAATGATCGACTTGCGTGATAATCAAGAAGCTTTGGCCGTATTGGGACGTAATGATAAGCATTTACGATTGATCCAGGAGCAGACTACGGCGCGAATTACCGTCCGGGGTGAGGAAATTGTCGTTGACGGTGAAGAAGCCGAAACAGAAAAACTGATCCGATTTTTTTCGGAGTTATTGTTTCTCTACCGGGACGGAAATCCGATTACTGACCATGAGGTTCGTTACGGTTTGCAAATGTTAAAAGAAGGAACCGCTGACCGTTTACACCAATTGTTTGCCGATACGGTTATGGTTACCCACCGTGGGCGTAGGATTAAACCGAAAACATTTGGGCAAAGAGTTTATCTGGAAGCGATACGCAATAACAGCATTACGTTTGGAGTTGGGCCGGCTGGAACCGGAAAAACTTATCTTGCCATGGCCATGGCAGTCTTGTCTTTAAAAAATAAAGAAGTGGAACGGATCATTCTTACCCGTCCGGCTGTGGAAGCAGGAGAAAAATTAGGTTTTTTGCCGGGAGATTTACAAGAAAAAGTGGATCCTTATCTCCGTCCATTATATGATGCCTTATACGATATGCTTGGTGTTGATACAGTGCAGAAATATATGACAAAAAACATTATTGAGGTTGCTCCCCTTGCTTATATGCGGGGAAGGACTTTGGATGATTCGTTCATTATTTTAGATGAAGCGCAGAATACCACTTCTGCCCAAATGAAAATGTTCCTAACCCGATTGGGGTTTGGTTCTAAAATTGTAGTGACGGGCGATACAACGCAGGTTGATTTGCCGCGCGGCAGCAGTTCTGGCTTGAAGCAAAGCCAACAGATTTTTCAGGGCGTTGATGATATCGCAATTGTGCATTTGCGGGAAGGTGATGTTGTACGGCATGAACTTGTCGCTAAAATTATTAAGGCGTATGAGCGGTATGAGGAGAATAAAGGTG
>CAYUNV010000258.1:0-4534 GCA_964446265.1 uncultured Negativicutes bacterium
CGGCGTTGGCAGCAGAGGGGTTGCCAATATTGCTTTGATTACCAAGACGGTGGTGGAGGTACTCAAAGAAGCAGGCGCCCAGCCATTTATTATTCCTGTAATGGGCAGTCATGGCGGAGCTGTAGCGGAGGGACAAAAAGAATTGCTGGCTTCTTATGGCATTACGGAAGAAGCGATGGGCGTTTCGATAGACGCGTCCATGGAGGTTGAGTGCATCGGTGAAATTGAGCCGGATTATCCTGTTTATGTGGCGAAAAGCGCTTTGGCGGCAGATGGTATCGTGATTATCCCCCGGGTGAAGCCTCATACTTGTTTCCGTGGGCCGATTGAAAGCGGTATTTGCAAAATGTTGGTGATTGGCCTTGGCAAGCAAATCGGCGCGGATTCCGTCCATAGCCATGGATTTGCCAGTTTTACAGAGTATATCCCCAAAATTGGCTGTATGGTTGCCGAAAAGACCAAATTGTTATTCGCGGTAGCGTTAGTAGAAAATGCATTCGAAGATACTTATAAAATTGACGTGGTTCCCAAAGCGGATGTTATTGCGCTGGATCGTGAAATTGCCCTGCTGGAAGAAGCACGCAGTTTAATGGGCCGGATTATGTTTGACAAGTTTGATGTGCTGGTTATTGATGAGATTGGCAAAAATATCAGCGGTGATGGCCAAGATCCGAATGTTACCGGTTTGTATATCACGAAATGTGTGAGCGGCGGCCCGGAGTTCAAAAAGAGTGTTATCTTTGACGTAACCGAAGAATCGCATGGAAACGCTAACGGTGTAGGAATGGTAGATGTAACTACCAGAAAATTGTTCGATAAGATTGACTACATTAGTATGTACACGAATATCTTTACCAGCACAGAGGTAGAAGCCGCCAAAATTCCCATGGTAGCCTCCAATTCGGAAGATGCTTTGCGGCTGGCGGTGAAGATGTGCAACGGAGTGAAACCGGGGCAGCATAAGATTGTCTGGATTAAAAATACGTTGGAACTAACGGATGTGTTGATTAGTGAACCGCTTCTGGCGGAAGCGCGCACCGTTCAAGATATCCAAGTAGTTTCTGAGCAGAAAGACTTGACATTTGTCGGTGGTGAACCGCAAAAAGACTTGATTTAAGTGTGGTTAAAAATATGTAAATGAGATAAAGGTGAAAACATGATACCGAAAATGAATACATTGCAAAAAATTATGGACGTTGGTATAGTGGCTGTCGTACGGGCGGAGAATTCCGAGCAGGCGTTTAAAATCGCGGATGCCTGCATCGCCGGCGGTGTGGCGGCGATCGAAGTGACCTTCACGGTTCCCGGCGCACTTGATTTGATTAAAGATTTATGCGCAAAATATACTTCCGGTGAAATTATTATCGGCGCCGGAACGGTATTGGACCCGGAAACGGCCCGCGCGGCGATTTTGGCCGGCGCCCAATATATTGTCAGTCCATGTCTCAATATAGAGGTCGTAAAACTCTGCAACCGGTACCAGATTCCCTGTATGCCGGGGGCGATGACCGTCAAAGAAGTCGTCGAAGCCATGGAAGCCGGCGCAGATATCGTCAAAGTATTCCCCGGCGAAGCATTTGGACCGAAAATCATTAAGGCGATCAAGGGGCCTATTCCCCAGGCGCCTTTGATGCCGACCGGCGGGGTAAGCCTGGACAATGTGGCGGAATGGATCAAAGCCGGCTGCGTGGCCGTGGGTGTAGGCGGCAATTTGACGGCAGGCGCCAAAAAAGGCGACTACCAGTCGATTACCGAAATCGGCAAACAATTCATCGCAAAAATTCGCGAGGCGCGCGGCAAGTAGGAGGAAGTTTACAATGGCAAAAGTAATTTGTTTTGGCGAAATTATGCTCCGGTTAGCGCCGGAAGGCTATCTTCGCTTCGAACAAGCGGATAAGTTCGGGGCAGTATACGGCGGCGGTGAAGCCAACGTAGCCGTTTCCTTAGAAAACTATGGCATTGATGCTGCGTTAGTCACCAAAGTGCCGGACAATCCGATCGGCCAGGCGGCAGTGAACGAAATGCGCCGCTACGGCGTAGATACTCAATACATGGTCCGGGGCGGCGAACGGCTGGGGATCTATTTCTGTGAAAAAGGCGCATCCCAGCGTCCGTCCAAGGTTGTGTATGACCGGGCTCATTCCTCGATCTCCACGGCCGCGAAGAGTGATTTCAACTGGGCGGAAATTTTCGCTGGGGCTGAATGGTTCCATTTCACGGGGATTACCCCGGCCCTAGGTGACAATGTGGCGGAAATCGTCCTGGAAGCTTGTCAGGCGGCGAAAACAGCCGGGCTGACCATCAGTTGCGACCTGAACTTCCGCAAAAACCTGTGGACCAGCGAAAAAGCCGGCAAAGTCATGTCCCAGTTCATGCCGTACGTAGACGTCTGCATCGCTAACGAAGAAGATGCGGAAAAAGTCTTCGGCATCAAAGCGGCAGAAACCGATATCACCGGTGGGAAACTGAGCCATGAAGGCTACAAGACGGTAGCGCAGGAACTGAAGGAACGGTTTAACTTCACGGCGGTAGCCATCACGTTGCGGGAAAGCCTGTCGGCGTCGGATACCAACTGGGCGGCCATGCTGTACAAAGAGGGCGAATACTACTTCTCCAAGAAATATCCGGTGCATATCGTGGACCGGGTTGGCGGCGGCGACTCCTTCGGCGGCGGACTGATTTATTCGTTAATGGAGAACTACAACAATCAGGATGCCCTGGAATTTGCGGTTGCGGCCTCTTGTCTGAAACATTCAATTGAAGGCGACCACAACCATGTATCGGTGAAAGAAGTGCAGAACCTGGCAGCAGGGGACGCTTCCGGCCGCGTACAACGGTAATATCGCATAGGGGTTAGGAAATTAATAACGAGTTCAAAAAGCATCTTCTTTTGAGGGTGCTTTTTGTTATAATATGGTATACTTGAAGTGTAAGATTTTTATTAATACATCACATTGGGGGTATTTAAATGTCGAAAAACTGGGTTTTAATCGGGGTCATTGTCGTAGTAGTTATTCTTGGAATATCTGCCGTTAGTGGTTATAACAGTTTGGTAACTTTGAATGAAAACGTAAATGGAAAGTGGAGTCAGGTGGAAAACCAACTGCAGCGCCGTGCCGATTTGATTCCTAATTTAGTGGAAACGGTAAAAGGAGCCGCTGCTCAAGAGACGCAGTTAATTCAATCCGTTACCGATGCCCGGGCTAAACTTGCCGGAGCGCAAGGCCCGGCTGCCAAAGCGACTGCAAACGATGAACTGAGCGGCGCATTGTCAAGATTATTGGTTGTTGTTGAGAATTATCCCACCATGAAGACCGACCAAAATTTCCGCCAGTTGACGGATGAGCTGGCAGGAACAGAAAACCGGCTGGCCGTGGCGCGTAAAGATTATAACGATTCTGTGCAAGTGTACAATACAAAAATTCGCACCTTCCCATCCAGTATCTATGCCGGTATGCTTGGTTTTGGGCCAAAAGAATATTTTAAAGCGGCAGAGAGCGCGAAAGAAACCCCAAAAGTTAAATTTTAAAGAACTAGCCTGACGAAAGAAGGACGGTTATGAAAAAACGAATAGCATGGCTTGTTCTTGCTGTATTTGTTCTTTTTGGCGCCATTGGCTGGGCGGAACCGAAAATTCCGCCTGTACCAACTTCCAGCTTCTATGTACAGGATTATGCCGGTGTGTTAAGTGCGGATACAAAGGCGCGGATTAATTCGCTGGGAGGCCAGCTGGCGGCCAAAACGAAAGCGCAGATTGTAGTTGTTACGGTCAAAACGTTAGAAGGAACTCCTCCGTCCGAATATGCCTTGGCCTTGCTGCGAACCTGGGGTGTTGGCGATAAAACGCTGAATAATGGATTGGTTATGCTGGTTGCGGTCTCTGATCGCCAGTCCCGCATTGAGGTAGGCTACGGGCTGGAAGGCGCGCTGCCTGACGCCAAAACAGGCCGTATCCAAGATACGTATATGATCCCGTACTTCCAAAAAGGCGATTATGACCGGGGAATTTTAAATGGTTATTTGGTGCTGGCCGATGAAGTGGCTAAGGAATATAAAGTTGAATTAAAAACGGATACGAAACCAACTCCGCATTCCCCGCCTGCTTCGACCTCTTGGTGGGATCAACTGCCATGGTGGATGCAAATAATGATTATAGGCGGCTTGTTGCTGTTATTCATTATTGACTGGGTATTTTTTGGCGGAATGTTTACTATGCTTATCTTATCCTTGTTCCGTGGCGGCGGACGAGGAGGAGGCGGCTCTGGCGGTGGTTATGGCGGCGGCTCAGGCGGCGGTGGTGGGTCTGATCGTAAGTGGTAAGATTTTGTTTTAATAGATAAAAAGAAACGGCTGTGCAGATATTATTGGACCTGCACAGCCGTTTCTCGTCGTTATAAAAGAATTATACTTTTCCGCTGCAGTTCAAAACCGCGTTAATTTTGTGTTTTACCATGTTTTTAATAGCATCCCGGGCCGGGCGCAGGTATTGGCGCGGGTCGAAATCGCCCGGATTAGAGGCAAGGTGTTCACGGAT
>CAYUNV010000259.1:0-4508 GCA_964446265.1 uncultured Negativicutes bacterium
CTGTGGACTGCCGGACCATACACATGGAGCGGAACGCTTTGTTCACCGCGACTACTTCATAATCATCCAATTGGCCCAGTTCCCCCGGCAACAACTTGCAATAAAGACCGGCACGAATCATGTTATCGAACAGATTTTGCATCTTACCTTCGTCAGCTAAATATGCCGCTTGTGCCTCCCGCCGGACTGGCGCGTGATCGAAACCGATTGCCACAATTTGCAAAGCGTTACCCTGTTCGTCCTGCACCGATCGGATATGCCACTCTATCCAGGTATGTTCCCCATTTCCCTTGCCAACCTCACAAAGGCAAATTGCCGGAATTTCCTTAGCGTCTGCAACGGCAGAAAGCAAATCACGTTGTACAACCCCTTCAGCCAAGCATACTTCAGGAAAAATGGCATCTAAAAAAAATTTCCCTGCCAAGTCTTGTTCCGTTTTTCCTAAAAACCGCAAACCCCAGTCGTTGATGAACAAAAGGCGTCCAGCTAAATCGATTTGAACAATAATCGCATTCGCATTTTGCACAAGCTGCTGAAAATAATCTTCGTTTTTATCTACTTCACTTCGTTGCCGTAACGGGCATTTATTCCCGTTTCGCCTGTTCCGATTTTCCAGATTAATTGGTATGACCCCTTTCATATGGTCGGCAACAATTGCAAAAAGAACTGAACTAACTGTGGATCGAACTGACTTCCAGAATATTTTTTCAGTTCTTCAACCGCTTTTTCCTGACTCAACGCTTTTCGGTAAGGCCGGTCGCTCGTCATCGCATCATAGGCATCCGCAATTAATAGGATACGGCACTCTAATGGGATTTCTTCCCCGCTAAGACCAAGCGGATAACCCGTTCCATCCCAACGTTCATGATGTTTTAATACCCATTCCGAAATAGGAGCAAATTCCCGGATCGACTGTGCAATGTGATAGCCAATCTCCGAGTGCCGCCGCATAATTTCTTGTTCTTCTTCGGTAAGCGGCCCTGATTTGAACAAAATTTTGTCCGGTATGCCAATCTTGCCTACATCATGGAATTGCGCCAATAAACGCAGATCATTCAACCGCGCCTCCGAAAATTCAAGCAATTTGCCTAAGCGGACGACCAATTTCTGCAGGCGGTCCGCATGACCTTCCGTGATAAAATCTCGGGCTTTTAACATTTCATCCACTGTTTTTACAATTGCATTCCGCGAACTCTGTGAATGCAGCATCTTGTCCCGATACATTGCATTGTCCGCTTCTTTAAACAGCTTATTAAAATTGACTTTGGACAAATCGCCGATGGCCCTTCCAATGGCAATATTCAGCGGGATCAACTCACGAACCTGGTTATGCTGTCGCAGCAATTCATGAATCGAATTTACAACGGCGTCCATTTTTTCCATTGTTGCACCAGGAATGATCGCAGCAAATTCATCGCCGCCGATACGGGCCAATGATCCGTTCTCTCCGACTGCCTCTTTTAGCAAATCAGCAGCGCATTTCAATCTCCGGTCTCCGGCATCATGCCCCATGGCATCATTAACCAATTTCAATCCATCAATGTCACAAGTGATCAGCCCAACAATTTTCTCTTCCTGGGGATGCTCCAGCGCGGTATTGGAAATTCCGCCAAACGTTTCAAAATAATTGCGATTATACAAACCGGTCAGCATATCATGGTACCCTAAATAGCGCAAGTGTTCCGCAACCCGCTCCCGCTCCGTAATATCGCGGCTCACCCCGACAATGCCAATAATATCTCCTCTTGCATCATAAACCGGCGATTTGCTGGTTTCAAAAAACAGGGTCCCATGACTGTTGGAGTTACATTGCGTTGAAAAAACCATGGTTCGCCGCACGTCTAAAACACGCCGGTCGTCTTGGGTTAATTTCTTTGCAATTTCCAGTTCAAAGAGGTCATATACCGTCTTACCAATCATATCATCCACAGAAACCATCAATTTATCGGCAAAAGACTCACTAACCGTAACATAACGACCATCCAGATCCTTTACACAAATAAGATCCGATACATGATCGAGTATGGAGGCAGTCACTTGAAAATTCAAAATTTCCGCAATCAGTTGTTCTCTATTTTTCTTTGTTTCTTTCATCTGTACTCCATCATTCATTTGCAATACATTATCCAGCATTTTTTTCAATATCAAACACTTTATCCAAGCGGGTCAACTCAAACAATTCACGTACGATCCCCTTAAGGCCACGGATCGCAACATTGCCGCCCCGCGAGCGTACCCTTTTCTGAACCGTGATCAGCACCCCCAGTCCAGAGCTGTCAATATATTCTAATTTATGCATATCAAATACAAAATTAATCTTTCCTTGTTCAATATACTTCAAGCAGTCTTCCCGTAATTTCGCTACCGATTCCACATACAAATTTCCTACCAAAGCAACTGTCACTACGCCACCAGACTCATTAATTCCATACTCCATACCCATCATCTCCAGCTTCATTTTCAACGCTCTTACTATAATTACGGAAAAATAGTTTGACTTTTGCAGAAAATTTCTTTTTGCCGGCAACCTATTTATTCCATGTTTCAGCCTTAGAATTGTTTGTAATTACTTTTGACATAGGATTTTTTTCTCCTGCCACACTTTATTCTATTTAGACAATGTTGTACTATTGCGAATATTGCCACGTTTCCTTGTCGCTATTACACTAAAATCGAAAAAAACTGACACCATTCGAAAATGGTGCCAGTTCGCATTTGCACTCGTCTGTTTTGTACTTCTTTCAACAGCCTTCCCGCATCAGGCTGTTTACAACATCTTTATTTTCTAAAGACGTTATTTACATGGTCCTATCCGTACATCAACTAAAATTTATAAGTTACCGTTGCCCGCAGCGAAGAATATTTGCTGTCATCGCTTACGCGCTTCATGTCTTTGTAAAATAAGCTGCCGGTACAATCTTTGGATATTTTATGGCTGATACCATAGTACATCCCTTTGCCATTGCTGTCATAGGTAGTAAAACCAGCCATACTTGCCGTAGCTCCCACTTTACTGTAGATGATATACCCCGAATTCTTGTCATCAAAATTGTAATTAGCACTTACTGCGTACGCAGTATTGTTACCGGTATCATCCGATCCGCCATACTCAGCCCCAAAAGTAGCTTTGCCGGCTGTATATGCTGTATTTACCGCCCAGAAATTTGTAATATTAGCGCCATTCAATTGTGAAAGTGTTCCGCCAATTTTCCAGTCTTTAGCCGGACTATACGAAGCGTCCACAGCATACGCATAAATATTCGGGTCATAATGGCCCCAAACCCGGGTGGCTACGAAAGTAAGGTTTGTCGCACCAGATTTTCCCCAGGCAATAAGCCCATCCAACGCTGCTGTATCGGTTCCCATATACGGCGTGGAATCATACAATAAGCCTTGTCCCAGCATTCCATCCTGACGGCCAATTTTATACGTAAAATCTTTTCCTTTAATAATGATGCCAAAACGGTCCAGAGCAACCGCGCTGCTATTATTATAGTACGCCGGAGCATAGTCCCAACCGAATTTGTCGCCGCTAAGTCCTTCCGCCGCGAACCGGGCATACAAATCAACATTTTTCGACAGTTCACTGTTGGCGTTCAAACGGAAGAAAATTCTGCCGCCGTTCGTATCAGCAGCACCAGCCGCAGTGTCCCACCGGTATTGTGTAACCACACTGCCATCAAAATCAAAATTAGGGAATGAAGCCGCCATGACAGGACTAACAACCATCATTACTACAGCAAAGAAAACTACCGCGATCATTTTTTTCACCAGTGAATCCCTCCTTCTATCTACTCTTTTTCCCTGTGACGGCTGCTCCATTTGAGAGTTTCCAAGTTTCCTTCAAATGTATAACCTCACAACCCACCGCTTTGTTATGCCTTGTCGCCGGTTTTCTCTCTCCCCCTTCCGTCAACGACAAAACCATACCACTCAGGAAATAGCGTCCCGACTGGTCCGCGCTTGCTTACTTCTGCTTATTGCAATTTCTGCGCCAACATGCAGTTTTAGCAAAAAATCGGGCTTTTTACTTGGTTCGAAGTGGATTGCTCCATCGAAAAGCTGCCTGTTAAAAAACATCAACTGCTTTTCTTGTAACTCATTTGTCACTCCGTAGTAACATTTCGTCATTTTGTGTCACACAGATGTGACACTTTGTCCGAAAATTATTTCTGCAAAAAATTTCATTCCGGTTCTTTTTGTTTGCTTCTGTGCTGAATTATATTATAATCAGTGCATAATACACTTTCACCTTGTACATGATCGATGGTATGCTTTATCCCTATAGGAGGCATTAACATAATGAAGCCTTTAATCAAATGGCCCGGCGGCAAAAGCAGCGAATTTGCCTATATTGAACAAATGATTCCTAATTATCGGCGTTATATTGAACCTTTTTTTGGCGGTGGCGCCATCTTTTTCAACTTAAAAAAAGGGAAAGGAGTTATCAATGATAACTCCGAAAATTTAACCGGCTTTTATCAATTGGTCAAAAACAAAAACGAAAA
>CAYUNV010000260.1:0-4493 GCA_964446265.1 uncultured Negativicutes bacterium
AAGCGCCCTCAATCCCTTGGTATTATTGGAATTTTTGGCTGTTCAGCAAGCCCTAAATACTTTCGCGCCAATATGAAATATATCGTAAAGGAGCACCTGGAAATCTAAGGTGAGCTTTTTATAAAACATGCTTGGCAAACATATGTACGTCTGGTAAGCTGTATTTGACCGGTAAATTCTGCCGGTCTTTCTCTTTTTTTGGCGGGCGCCTACTCACCGGCCTGAGTAGCCCCATAATTATAAAAGCAAGAGAGGATAATGAAATGGCAGTCACCAAAATGCCGGCAACTCCGCTCTCAGGCTGGTGCTGAACGTTGATACCAGCGAAAGCGGCAGCCCGATCCTCAGAAACAAAAGCATGACCAATGTCAAATCAACTGCGTTAGACCAGGACATCTTTGATGTGGCAAACGGAATTGTCAAGGTAGGCAATGCCACCATGACGAAGCTTAATTAAAAGCGTTTGTTAACCAGAGGGGGAAGATTTTTTCCAGGGGCTGAAAAGTAAACAAAATGTTGATATTATTAACCTAATCGATTGATCTTAATAACAGTCTTATGGGGGTCAATTATTTATTGACACTAACATAATTAGGTGAAAATATGGAGATTCACGAAGAAATAGAACACTGCATCAACTCGCTCGCCGGGAAATTTTTTAAAGTGGCCGTTTAATTTCTTTACAGAGTCCGATGCCCAGTCATTCCTTTACTATTACATATTCCGTTCTGGCTCTAAGGAATTAAAACAGCAATACCCGACAGCCAATCCCCAAATTAAAACCGTACTCGTTCACAGGGAATATCCCACTAGCTTCCGGTTCAAAAAAGAGAATATGCAGCTTGATGAAACCGGGAGCAGAGGCCATTATGATCTGGTGGTATTAAACCCCGATTTTATGAGAAATCATTCCGTTGACGAGATTATTGCAGAAGATTTCAAAAAATGCTGTGTTAGTGAAGAACATCATCTTCTAACAGCGATAGAGTTTAAATTCATTGTAAGTTCTTTGAACAAGCATGTAAGAGAAGAAATCGCTAAGGACATTATAAAACTGACCTGGGCTTTGGAGCTCAAGCAAGCACGGAATGTTTATATGGTAATATTTAATCGTTTCAGGTCAGAGGTATCGTATTATAAAGAACTTGAGAAGTTGAGTGATGCGAATCCCCAGGTTAAAGTTATTATGTCGAGTCAACCAAAGGAACAAAGTGTCATCACAAAATTTCTTACTTAAACAACTGGCAACACAAATTAAGGTTTTCGTAAACAGACAACGGTGACAGTCCCCGTTACTTGACAGCCAGTCGGCAACAAGGACCGTCCCCATTACTCATAAGGAGCAGCTATGAAAAACAATCACACTAACGCGGAACCAGCGCCAGCCGAAAGCCAAACAACCGATACAACAATTTTTTATTATTCCGGCACCGGCAATTCGTTATGGATAGCCCGGGCTTTGGCCCGTGAGCTTGGCAATGCCGAGGTTGTATCTATGGTTGGTTGGGCTAACAAGCGGCATATAATAAAATCCAGGAGGATTGGCCTGGTTTTTCCGGTGCATATATGGGGCGTGCCGGGGCGGGTTTTGGAGTTTCTGGACCAGTTGCCGGCAAAGGATGCAGGGTATATTTTTGCGGTGGCCAGTAACGGCGGTCAAGTAGCCAATACCTTAGTGCAGCTGGCTGTTTTTTGCAAGAACTTTTTCACGAAAGTTGCAAGTTATTTTTCCATAGTATTGCAACTCCATTTTCCACAATGTTGCAAGCTCTAATTCCCTGTTATTGGCAGGGAATTAGATGAATTGCAGACATTTTTCCCCTTAGTTAATCAATTATTACTTGTGAAAATGTTCTTGACGGAGATGTCCAATTCCCCAGTCTCATAATCACGGATATCATGCCGAATGTTCTCGTAAAGATCCTGTTCACTGAATTCATAGGGAAATGGCTCTTCCGAGTATTTCTCAAGTAAAAACTGTTTGAGTTCGTCAGGAAAAGACTTTCTGTATATATGTTCAAGTTTCTTGATAATTTTTGGGGTTACGATCATGTCATTTATCCTCCTTCTTGCCAGTTGGGGCTATTGAAGCGTAGAGCTCATTGATGCTGGATTCTCTTAACCGGTTGTTTTCCCCCGGGAACAGAAGGAGATAGCAGTGGTGCATGAGTCTGCCGATAAGGGCAGCGGTCATTTGCTCATCATAAAGTACATTTACCCACCGCGAGAATTCCAGGTTTGTATTCAGTATTACGGATTTTTGCTCATGTATCTCAGAGAGATAATCAAAAAGCAACTGGGCCCCGGTGCGGTCGTAGGGCACGTAACCCCACTCATCAAGGATAATGACAGACGCTTTATTCAGTTTTTTCAGCAGCACCCCCAGGATGCCGGCTTTCTTAGCTTCCGAAAGCTGGTTGACCAATGCCGCGGTACGGTAGAACCTGACGGGAATACCTTTTTGGCAGGCAGCCACACCCAGCGCTGTGGAAAGCATTGTTTTACCGGTTCCAGTCCGGCCGTACATGATAATATTTTTCTTTTCCCTGATGAAATCAAGGGACTTCAGATTATCCGGTGTCAAATTGGAGGGAAGCGTGATTTCATCAAAACGAAATTTGTCAAATGTTTTTATACTGTAAAAGCCTGCAGTATTTATCAATTTGGCTACACGCCCATGTTTACGGTTTTTCAGTTCTGTGGATAACAGTTGATATAAATATTCCTGATGTGAATTGCCTTCAGTTGTCTGAGCCATATCAGCCAAATTACGGCTTAGCTTCAGGTTTTTACAGCAACTGATGATTTCTTCATCAAGCATTTACGATACCCCCTTTTTTCAAGAAGACATCGTAATCGATAAGGTTGGCTGACATCTGGCCCACATCCGGTATTTGAGTATCATACTGCATGGGCGGAAGTTCCGGTACGTCAGCGTAAAGACATCTGTAAAGGTTTTGCAGGCTGTCTGCATCAGAGGCTCCATAACGGAGCGCTTGGTTAACCGTATTTAGAGCACTGTCAAAGCCGGTTCTATCTGTAAGTCTTGCTAAAACTTTAAGGACTTTTCCCGTTTCTGCGTTGGAACAGGTCTCCAGAAACTGCTTCATTGCTGATGGCATTATGTCATAGATGCCGGAATATTTCAGTGCACGCGGACGTATGGCAAGCTGCTTAAGATAGGGAAGCCATTCCATACTCTGCTGCTTGGTATCACCGTAAAGCCGGCGGTGTCTTATGATTTCGTGATAGTTCTCATCCATGACAATGATTTGCGAGGATGTCAATTTTAGGTTAACAGCGGTGTTTGCATGCTTCGGTGAAGCCGAATATTCATGCATGCCTTTATGCAGATAAAACTTGCCCCAGTTGTTAGTGGTAACAATCTTTTTACCGCTCAGGTCGAATTCAATTTCAGGAAGCGCGTGGCAGTGTTTCAGGTCTTCCTTGAAAAGCTCCTTAATTGTCTCATTGTGGCGGTAATGTTCGCGGTCGGCATCTTCCTCACATAACTCAAGAAGCTGCTGGTTAAAATCTGGTAGTGACAAAAAACGCGGCACCGGAACAAGGAAATTACGTCTCTGATAACCAACTTTATTCTCAACGTTGCCTTTTTCATGCCCTTCACCGATATTCATAAATACGGCCTGGAAACGGTAGTGTTCACGGAAGCGGTCAAAGCGTTCTGTAGTCTCGCGGCCGCCGCCTTTAATTACTTTCGTCACAATAGTTTTGGTATTGTCAAACCACATCTCTGCAGGCACAGCGCCGATATGGCGGAAAATGACGTCCAGTCCTTCCAAAAGGCATTCCATATTTTCCCCATAGAACAATTGCAGGTAACCTTTATTGCTATATGGGAAAGATACTTCAAGATATTTTCCGGTAATCTGCATACCGTTTTCATAAAAATTCGCTGTGCCGAAATCAACTTGCGCTTCGCCAGGACGATGCACCAATGGGATAAATCCGGTTTTAGCACTGCTGAATAATTCCTCGTGTTTAACGGCGTAATAGGAAGCCACTGTCCTGTATGAGCAATCAAATCCGGCAACTTCTTTCTTAAGTCGTTCAAATACCCGCTTGGCAGTATGCCGTTGTTTGCGTGGAGCTTGCTTATCCTCTTCAAGCCACTTATCAATAATGGGCTTGTAAGGATCGAGCTTTGGACATACCTGCTTCTGCAAAGCAGGCGTAGGAGTTGGTTCATTGAAGTCTGTCTTATCGACATACTTCCGTACAGTTTTCCAGTCCAACTCCAATTCATTTGCAATCCGGGAAATATTCTCTCCTTTCACGAAAAAACGTAATCTGATATCATGTATCTTGTCCATTGTAAGCATTCTCCTTTCCTCCTTGTAAACTTTGGTCAGCTACAAGGATATGGGTTATGGTTTATGCCTGCAATGGATTTTTGCAATACTATGGAATTTCCACTTGCAACATTATGGATTTTTAACTTGCAACTTTCGGTATTTTTATCTTACAACAAA
>CAYUNV010000261.1:0-4493 GCA_964446265.1 uncultured Negativicutes bacterium
TTTAAATCTTCATGGAATAAGAAGAATACAGATTGAGATATTCAGAAAATCCTGATTTGCTGGTACTACCCTTTATAAGGAATAGTTTGAAAATATTTTTTACTTTCGAAATTTGGTGGTCTGGCATCCAGATAACCATTTTTTCTAAGGCCAAAAAAGGGCTTATAGTTGGCTTTTAAAATTAAACGAAGTGATAAACATTGAAGGAATCCAATTCAAAGATTGTTCAGGATTTTTGAATTTTCAGCGCTAACTCTTGAACCGGCACATCGTTGACCGTGGTAGTCGTCCCAAATATATCCTCAATATAGGTGAAACGATTATTCCGGGGATTGCCGTTTAACTGGAAGGCACAGTCGACAGTTTTTCCATTGGCGATGAAAATGGATGTGGCCTGGGTGAAGTAGGGTTCTTCGGTGGGAACCTGAAACGGCGGTTGGGTCTGGTTCACCCGGCATACGGACAACACGGTTTCGCCGTAATATTGGTCCGTGACTACATTACAAACTCCAGTAATATTGGGTTCCTGCTGCAGATTGGCCTCAGCCCGTTCCAGCCGCATGTAGGTGCTATGATTGTTTTTATAGTCCACAGCGCCGGTCAGTGCCCGAAAATGGTTGGTGCAGGCGAAAAAACGATCGGTCCGTTTAATGCAGACCACCTTGTCGCCATTGGCCTCAATGTAATAAGCCTCCCGCGAATCATTGATCAGCAAGATATCAGGGTCCGGAAAGGATTCATAAAAATCACACATATGGGACGCCGCATCCCAAGCGGTTTTATATGAGGATATAATCTTTTCATACTCATCAAAAATATCCCCGGCCTTCTGGACCATGGTGTTGGTTTGGGGCTGCAGATAAGAGTCCGCGGCCACGAAGGATACGCCATAGTTGTTGATCCCCGACCAACAGCCTTTATGGCCCTCCCGCCGGAATGGCAGGTAACGAATATCTCCCATCCCTTCGGTGATAACTGGTTTGAGAAACATAGTTTTTTGGGTTAAATCACACTGTTTAAAGGCGATTGTCCCTTGAGGATTATTGATAAAGACATTGCCAATGGTACACATATGAGTCATCCTTTTATGGTTTATAATTTTTGACGAACATGGCCGATTCCCTGAGGGTTGAGAAGAACCAGGGCACTTCGTATTGGGGTGTGGATGAATAGTTATTTAAGACTTCATCCTTGGTCATATACAAAATATCTTCCCATTGGTTTGCCTTGGCGGCTTGCACCAGCATATCCACCTGGGCTTGGGGGAAGTTTTCGTCTGCCTTGTGGAGCACCGCCTGTGGGGTAATCTTCAAACCGAAGACACAGAACAAAGTCTGGACGCCTCCGGAGGGGTCCCGTTGGACGTCCGTCAGAGTGAAACATTGGTTGCTTATCGTCATGGTGTTCAAGTCGATGCCATAGCAGCTCCGGTCATCGATCAACGGATCGCCCAAGCCCAGGGACAAGGTTGTTTGATTGATGTACCATTGGGGCTTTTGATCAGGCGGACATTGATCATATTGGACTTTATTGTTGGCGGTGATCCAATTTAACACCGTGGTGATATTTTGGATGGATGCGCTTTCGGATGGCGGATTGGCGCCCTGGGCAAAGACTGAGGTTTCTCCGTAAAAGATCCGGCCCACCATCTTGAAAAATTCCTGGAAACGCTGTTCGCGGCTGAGATGAGTCATGGCCACAATCGGATTGTTTTGCTGGTCCTTGCCCTCCACAATGATGATAATACAGGAAGTGGCGCTGTCGGAATACAAATACTTTTCAAGCATACTTTGATTGGGCTGGTTGAGATTGGCGATGTAGAAATTGTCCTGGCTCACATAATAAAAGCCCTCTGGTAGATCCGATTTTGATTTTTCATTGCAGAATTTAAATCTCATTTGTTACCCTCCGGTTTGGTGATTTTATCCTGAAATTCGACGTTGGTTGCTTTGTTTGGCATGGATTGAAAATTCCAGCCGAATATCGAGATTGCATTTACGGCCCATGAATTGAATTGTGACAAAACGATTTTTCAATAATTGGTTTTTTCAGACCGCTTTTAATTGCGGGTTAATTCGCCTTTCAGATTGACCAGCATCATTTTTTTCACTTTCTCCAAGTCTGGCTCGGTATACAAGAGGTAATACAGCTTGGCCAGGGCGGCTTCCAGGGTCATATCATAGCCAGGAATCACCGGCAGCGAAGTCGCATAATCACCCGGTATTACCGTACCTTTCAAACATTGGGTCACCGAAACGATGACCATGTTTTGTTCATCGATAGCCCGCTTAATCACATCATACAGTTCGGGATTTTTATCGCGGGTGGGGCCGTTTCCGACTCCGTAAGCCTGCAGGATCAGGCCTTTTAAAGGCGGCTTCAGAATCTCTCTGGCGTACCGGGCGGAGATTCCGGGGAACAGCCGGATTACACCCACATTATATTCCTCGCCCCAGGGCGGCTCCGTGAGAAAATTCACCACGGAAGCTTGACCGGCGTTTGCGGCGGCAAGGCCGGGGGTATTGATGGCTTCCCGGTTAAACTTAATATTCAACTCCGTTTGTTTCAAAAAATTGAAGTCCACTCCGATTTCAGCAAAATGCGGGTAGTTTGGGCTGTCGAAGGCGGCAAAATGGGTGGCGTCCACCTTGGTGCACCGGCAGCCCCGCAGCAGTTTGTTATCAAAATATATCAAGACCTCCGGGATGAATGGATCCCGGCAAATCATGTTGGAAATCATTAAAGCGGTAATCAGGTTCTCCCTGGCGTCGTTGCGAAGTATTTGATATGGAATCTGGGAACCGGTGATGATGACGGGTTTATTGATATTCAGCATGAAGGCCAGAGCCGAGGCGGTGAAGGCCATGGTATCGGTACCGTGCAGGATGATAAAACCATCAAATCCGTCTTTGTTTTCATAAACAACTCCGGCGATGGTATTCCAGTCGGATGGGGTCATATTTGACGAGTCCAATAACTCCTTGAGCGCGATAACTTTTACTTCGGGGATTTGATCATCTTTGATTGCCTGAATGTCGGCTTCGATCTTCCGGGGAAAGTCGGGATCCGGGACATAACCTTCGGAGGACTTCTTCATGCCAATGGTGCCGCCGGTGTGAATGATAAGTATTTTCGCTTTGTCGCTCATCCTATCGCCCCTTTCATTTTATAAGGCAGTGTACCGATAGTTCTGTAAAATACAATTTTCTCTCCATTTTATACTAAATTTAGAGAAACAAATTATTAACTGGAAGTCAGAACTTTGGATACGCTGCCTCTGTTCGCTATTAAACAACAAAATTTGAAGATTATTTGTGTTTGTGTTCTTCCTTGCAAAATGCGTCCCATGTAGTCCAGTAGTTAGCATCACTACCGTTTTCCGTTGCCACAATGCCTACCATGGAAGCACAGTTTGTATTGCATCCTATATCTGGTTTGGAACCTGACATTGGAGCAAGTTTTTTTTCAGAAAAGTGAGGACCTGAAGCTATGATTGTTAATTTAAAAATGCCGGATAGGTTAGGAGTATGCAATATTTTTTCGGGATTGTCTGAATCTATGAACCCTGCCCAATCCCCTTGCTCAATTACTACCAGCCATTTGGTAACATGATGTGATGTTTCGTGTTGTGGTGAAATATATGCCCAAAACTGTGCACCATTTCCTGAATTTATTTTTTTTCTCATTTCTTCCACATTGTTTGGAAACTTACTCAATTAATTCGCCTCAAAAACTTAGTTTAGTTTTTAGTAAACTATGAAGTTAAACTTAAGTTTATTTATATATGAAATAAGTACTATAATTTTAGTTATAATTATTTGTAACTATTCAAATGTTATAATGTTTTAAGCTGGTTGTAAAATAGGGTTAATGAACAAAAGTCAAAAGATTCAAATGAAGTCACTAATTTTATAAAATGAATTCAAATGTTATGTTGTAAAAATTATGTGGCAGAAGTAAATACTGCTATGCAGTAAATAACTAGAACTCTAATTTATCAGGACGTTTAAAGATACGATCTTTTTGACGTAAAACGTTAGCAAAAATACTGGAGTTTTATCTTAAAACTTACGCGTAAATATAAAGAGAATTTACAGAAAAATAGGCACACTACCGGCAGAATTGAAGCAATGCATCTGCTGTTGTTTCAGATGCACTTGACATAGTTTCCACAACCGAAAGGTTGTGGCAGATTTGAGCCATATAGCCTTAATCGTAGATGTAATCATTTCCTTATCTTCTTACGGCCGAATTGAAGCGGATATGAAGCCTCGGAAGTGACAACTGCGGGAAGTGCTTTTCACAATCGAAAGGCTACGGCAGAGTTAAAGCTTAAAGCTTATACTCCTTAGTGAATGCCCAACCCTGTAATCACAGTTCCACAATTGAAAGGCTTGACATAATTGAAGCTTATTAATAGGATTAATTGCAACTAGGCAGATTGGGCTTCCACAACTGAAGATTGTGGCTTAATTGAAGTTTGCAATAGGAAG
>CAYUNV010000262.1:0-4492 GCA_964446265.1 uncultured Negativicutes bacterium
GACCGGAATAAAGAAATATTTTATACAGGGTCTCCTTACATTGTTTCCGTCAATAAACAACGAAAAAAATGCAGCAGATTTGTATGTGAAATCTACGCAAACAGCTGTAGATAACACCCCTGCCTATGGATTAATTATTATTCATGGCAATAGCTCTATTGAGCAGGTGAAAAGCGGCATGCTTTATAGCCGGTTGGTATTACAAGCACATACGCTAGGGCTTGTTATGCATCCTCCCAGCCAAGTACTGCAAGAATACCCGTAAATGGAAGAAAAATACATAAAAATCCATAATGACTATGCGCCAAACGGGAGTACTATCCGGATGTTTTTCCGTACAGGCAAGCCTAAATAATAATTTCCTCAAAGTATGAGAAGATATGTTGTGGATTTAGTAGATAGAAATTAGTTTTACCACAATATATAAAGCCGACATCAGAAGCGGGGGGGGGAGGATTTGCATTACAAAGTAAGAGTGTCAACATTTCTGTTTATTACTTTAATATTGGCGGTGGTAGTTATGGGATTTATATCCCAAGGAGTAACAATGAGGTATGAAAAAGAGGTAAAAACCGCGCTTGGATTTTATTCAAAAGATAGCTCGGAAATTTTAACTGAAAAAGACATAGTAAATCTGCCTGAGTCTGTCCAGAAATATATAAGATATGCTGGAGCGCTCGGCAAGCCGAAGATCTGGAATTTTAGGGTTGAGATGGGCGGAAAGCTGAGAAATGACGATAAGAGCGGTTGGATGGAGATAAAAACGGTTCAGTACAACTTTATCGAAAGCCCTGTAAGAATGTTTTACATCAAGGGGAGTATGTTTGGAATACCTGTATATGGGCTTCATGCGTATAAAAGTGAGGAAGGAATTATGCTTATAAAGGTCATGGGATTATTCCCTGTGGTTGATGTAAAGGGAACAGAAATGAATATCAGCGATACGGTTACTATTTTCAATGATATGTGTGTGTTTGCTCCTGCAAGCTTGATTGATAAGAGGATAGCATGGGAAACGGTTGACCAAAATACTGTGAAGGCAACTTTTACAAACGGCAGCAACAAGGTCACTGCAATGTTATATTTTAATGAAAGAGGGGAACTAGTAAACTTTGTTTCTGATGATAGGTACAGAATTGATAAAAAAGCCGAGAGATTAAGATGGTCCACACCAATATATAGTTATAAAAATTACAACGGACTTAACTTATCTGCCAAAGCATCTGCCCTGTGGCATTACCCGGACAGGGAATTTTCATACGCAGATTTTGATATCCAAAACGTTGAGTATAATGTTTCGGAATTCAAATAAGCGCGGCTTAAATTGGAAACAAAGTTATCAATTGTTTGCAGTATAAGGGGATTTTGATTTTTTATCTGAACTCTCATGACATTTCTTTAAGGATGGGGCTAGTGCAGGAGTGGCCAAAACAGTTTGGCTCAAACTGGAATTTCTAACGCCGAAGCAGAGGAGGAGATTGAGTGTCGATTATGACTAGCCGCGCGAAAGGACCGGCACAGATATTTATTGAGCATGATAAATGTATTTTGTGCGGCCGGTGTGTGAATGTATGCTGCGGTAAGCCGCTCTATGTGGCCAGCGGAAAAATTCAAATTGATCAAGGACGGTTATTTGGCTGCATCGGCTGTGGTCACTGCATGGCAGTCTGCCCGAAAAATTGCATTAAGATCACAGGAAGGGAATTATCGCCGAACGACTGTTTTGATTTGCCGGATAAAACTTCTCGAGCCGGGTATTCGGAACTTAACAATCTTATGGTTTCCAGGCGCAGCGTCCGGCGCTATTTGGACAGAGTGGTGGAACAAGATAAAATTGATGGGATTTTAGCTGCTGCGGCCAGTGCTCCTTCCGGGTATCCACCATCGGATGTCCGTGTGCTCGTCATAAATGGCAAAGAAAAGGTGAAGCAGTTTGCATTTGAGAATATTGATTATTCTTCGCGGTTGCGGTGGATGTTTTCGCCGCTAATGCAGCTGTTGCAACGCCCATTTTTCGGTAAGGCGACGGTTGAGCTTTACAAAACGTTCATTTATCCTGTTTTAGGTTATTTCGCTGATGCAAAAGTGCGGGGCGAGGACTGGCTGTTATATGGAGCCCCGGTGGCAATGCTGTTTTATGGCTCTGCCTATGGCGACCCATGTGATCCGCATATTGCTGCGACTTACGCTATGCTGTCCGCGGAATCTTTAGGGTTAGGAAGCTGTATGATCGGCAGTGTAGCGCCATTTTTACGACATAACAGAAAACTGAAAGAAAAATACGGCATTGCACCGGATATGCGGGATGGATTGATTGTTATTTTCGGTTATTCGGCAATCGAGTTTCGACGGGGGATAAGGAGGACTTTTGCGGATGTGAAATATTATTGAGCGAAAGTGCGACCGTGTTTGCGTCAAATGCGTCGAAACGGAAATAATGTAATTTGTGCTTTTCTAATTTCGCGCATGTGCTCAATGTTCGTTTTGGACGAAAGAAATTCGTTTAAGTTTGTAACAAAACATTTAGTATGACACTTTTACCCTAGCGGGTAAAACCTTCTCGCTAAACTTCAACTGGAAAAATATAAATAATGAGAAAGGCTGAAACCAGAGCTAAAGTGGATAGAAACAGGTATGAGTAAGCAAAAGGGCGAATAAGTATTTGAAAGAATAATTATCCGAAATTTCTGAAAGGTTCATTCGGAATATAGGCATGAATTGCAGAAACTGAATAGAATACAACAGCGCTGCGTATTGACCCTGCCGCCGGGTATGGCAGAAAGCTAAATCATCGGAGTCGCAATGAAGAATCGGTTGTTTTTGCGGCAAGGAGGGTTGGGTATGGGACTAGGGAAAAGGGTTGGAAGAGTGGCGGGCAAGCAAAGAGTCTTGGAAGGGGGAGGGCTCATTGTTTTTCTGCTGCTGGCAGCTTGGGCAATTCGGGGATTGCTATTTGGGTCGCCTCAGGTTGCGCAGCCATTGCCGCTTCCTGAGCTCCACCAAGGAGATCACAAGGTTTTGGAGCAATATGCTTCTGAATTGATACTGGATGAGATGGACCGCAACAACATTGTTGGCCTTAGTGCCGCGATCATAGTTGGTGACCGCATTGTGTGGTCGAAAGGATATGGGTATGCAGACCGGGAAACTAAAAAGCTTGCAACTTCGGAGACGGTTTATCGTGTTGGCTCAATCTCCAAGATTCCTAACGCGATTGCGGTTCTGAAATTCAAAGCGGCTGGAGAAGTGGATCTTGATGCGCCGATCAAGCTTTACATTCCCGAACTGAAGGTGAAGTCGCGATTTGCGACGGAGCCGGCATTTACTCCGCGTCAACTGCTGACCCATCATTCTGGATTACCGAGTGATATCGTGAAAGGAATGTGGGGAGAGCAGCCTGCACCTTTTCAGAGTATAGTTTCTTTGCTGGCGGAAGAATATCTTGCCTATCCGCCGGGAACGATTTATTCTTATTCTAATCTTGGTGCCGGATTGTTGGGGGTTATGCTGGAACGTGTCAGCGGAACGGAATATGAGACCGTTATGCAAGAAGCGGTATTCCGGCCATTGGGGATGGCGAATTCATCGTATTGTCTTCAGCCGCATATTGCGCAAAAGTTGTCCCAGGCTTATAACCCAAAAGGGCAGTTGGAACAGGATGTCGCGATGCGGGATGTACCGGCCGGAAATCTTTATACCAGTGTGAATGATCTTGGCAAGATGATGATTATGCTCTTAAATGACGGCGTTTCTGGTGGAACGGAGGTATTGCCGTCGGCGCTGGTTCGCGAAATGATTACGGCGCAAAATGACGCGGTGCTTTTAGATGGGAATTTAAAGATCGGTTACGAGTTTTTCCTTCAAAATCCATCGCTGGCGTATGTGGGCGGCGATTTTAGTCACGGTGGGCATATGTATTTGTTTCATGGGCAGGTTATGGGGGTTAAAAAGGAAAAAATTGCGGTTGTGGTTTTAGCCAATTCGGCGGGGGCGGCGGAACGGGTGAATCTTATCGCCGAACAATTGCTTAAAGGGGCGATAGCGGTCAATGCCGGTCTCTTGCCGCCAACAACAAAACCGAAGCATAAACTTGCAGAGTTGCCGCCGGGTTTGCGGGAACCGGCGAGTTACGCCGGCAACTATGGAACGATTATCGGACTGCTGGAAGTGCAAGAACCTCGGAAGGGATCGTATGTGGCCAAACTGCAGGGGAAAAAGGTGGAACTTCTGCCTGATAAAGAAGGGTGGCTTAGACCGGAGTATCGGCTGTGGGGGATATTGCCTCTGCCTTATCCGAAGTTGCAAGAGATGCGCATTGCATTTCGTACTGTGAACGGGGAGGATGTTGTATTTATCCAGTTGGGGAAAGACCTAGCCGCAGTTGGTAAACGGATTATTGATTATAAGTTGCCGGAGGCTTGGCGGCAGCGACAAGGGGTCTATCGCACTCGTGATGAGGAAAATAAGTTGCTGGAAATCGATTCTTTGGAAT
>CAYUNV010000263.1:0-224 GCA_964446265.1 uncultured Negativicutes bacterium
CCGCAAACAGCTTGAATTTATTTTTAATAGCATTGCCGATTAACTAAGCTATGCTGCTCCTTGAATTTTTTTCTGACACGGTAAGCATAGCGGTCTTCCAAACTTATTGATGGATACATTTTTTATTCCAACAGTAATTTTGTTTCCGCAATCCTTGCAGACCAGTTCGCCGTCGCCTTTTGTGTCCGAGATTTTTGACGGTCTCTGAGAATAGGCACTTTCAT
>CAYUNV010000263.1:234-1937 GCA_964446265.1 uncultured Negativicutes bacterium
CTTCTGGATCATCACTTGTGCTGATGGTTAAGCTCATCATATTGGCATATTTTAAGGCAGCGGTTTGCGCTTTCATTACTGCCTTATCGCCGCTATCCTGCCCACTGCCGATACCAGATACAACAAGTTGTTCGCCACTGTCCGTATCGATCAAAGTAATACTGACTTGCACAACCACCAAATGCTCCGTATTTCCTTTGTTAGTAACTACATCACAACCGCTCACGATTTCCGGCACCACTACCGTTGCAATTTTATTTTTGACTAAAGATGCGTTGACTTTTTCTAGCACATCGGCTGATGTGGCATATTTATAGTGGTGAAAATCATTCGTCCCGTTCTTACGAATGACACTGCACTCTTCCATCACCTTGACCAACTTCGACGCTATATTTTTCATTATGTATTCCTCCATCATCATCAACTAACTCCTTGCAATGGTTGCAAGGAGTTAGTTTTTATCGTTTGCCCGTACGGGCAATGTGTGGCTACTTGGCAGTAATCCAAGCATTTTCGATCATTCCATCGTTCCTTGCTGCTGCAAACAGCCGGTATCTTCTTTGTTTCCAATGCTGTTTGTAATACGGTTGCTTTATGCTGCATATATCGTTGAACCCATCGATCGCTGATCCGGTTTATTGGGATCAAATATATCGCTTGATTGATCCCCCGTTCATTGGCGATACGCAAACTGTTATCTCTGCACAGGGCTTGAATAAACATCCGATTTACCGTTAATCCCTGCTGCTCCAATAGGATGCGGTAATAGTTTAACTGAATGGCCCAATCCAATATTCCCTTGTTGCCATCATCACGCCATTCTTTCTTGTACTTCGGCTCGCCTTTTTTCAAACCCGTTTTATATGTTTCGCCGGTAGGCACATCGACCTTGTATTTGCCAAGAGCTTTCATAATCTTATAGCTGCTGGTGACTTTGATATCGCCCAGCACGCCTGTATCCTGATCCAGTATTTCCCCATATAAATCAAATTTGCCCGAAGTAATGTCATCCTGTAAGCGTATTTCGGTCAGCATATTGCCCTCGCTGTGATTTTCATGCAGGGCATGTAACGCTGAACCATGCAGGGCATACAACACATCTTGCGGATTGACAGCATATTCAACCGTCTTTTTAAGATAGGTTTCCCGGCTACCGGCAATCAATTCGGTTACGGTTGGATCACGCAATCCTCTGTCCAAGGATTTTGCCACTGCGCGCAACGTCGGCAGAAACATGCAGCGCTGCTTCATCGCACAGGAAATTAGGCAATCTTGGATAAGGACGTTTCTTCCATCGGGACAGATAAATGCGGTTGCAGGCATTGGCCTTCAGCTCCTTCTCTGTGGTTATCCTGATCTTCCGAGGATGTATTCAACCGAAACTGAATGTCGCCTAATATAGAGCTGATATTGGGATCGATTAACTCATTGATCGGAACTTGGTTAATGACCGACAACAATCCTTCGGCCAATACTTTGACTTGGGTATAGTTGAGAATGATACCAAGATCGTCTTGATTTTCTGCTTTTAACGAAACAACAAACGAGCCAGTTTGTTGTCGGCATTCTGCGGCAATATCCTGGTATGCCAAGCAAGCGGTAATCATCATAATTTGTACACTCCTTTTTATCTAGCGATTTCTAACGGGATAATATTGCTGTTGGGGTTTGCCGTGAAATCCAGTATCGGTACGGGTAGTTTC
>CAYUNV010000263.1:1947-4459 GCA_964446265.1 uncultured Negativicutes bacterium
TCACCGCCTAAACGTTCCAAGTCCGTAGCTCTTGCATAATCATCCATGTCTTGCGAAGCTCTGGTTACTGCGTTGATCAATCCATACTTGCTGCTGTCTGCTCCCATGATAAAGTGCCTAAGGATGCTGCCCCGTTCGTTTTGGTTCAGTACATACTGGTCGGCCAAAACTTCCACGGTTTTTACCGGATCAGTCCCCGTGCGTTCTCCCATCGTAGCTCGCAGCTTTTCCACCGACAAATGAAATTTTACTTCGTCAATCGCGGTTCTTACCGTGTCCTGAACTTTCATAAAGAAGGCTTTATCATCCTGGGCTAACGTTTCATCGGAGAAGATTTCATAAGCGCTGTCGTCGTTTTCAAT
Source organism: uncultured Negativicutes bacterium (assembly GCA_964446265.1). GTDB lineage: Bacteria > Bacillota > Negativicutes > CTSoil-072 > CTSoil-072 > CTSoil-072. The sequence continues at coordinate 2,310 of CAYUNV010000263.1, forward strand.
CTGTTTGCCCACATGATACCGCTTCTGAGCATAGTCCTTCACGATCAAGCCATTTCGACAGACGAGGCGGTATAACAGCGGTTCCACTTTTAAACTGCCTAAACCGACTTCGGAATTGGAGATGACAATACCAGCTTGAACAATATCTCCCACCGCAACTTCTTCTTTCAGTTTTTTATTGATGACCTTAATATACATATGGGTTTCGGTAATCTCGCTGGACAGGATTTCCGCTGCTTTCATTTCTTGGATGATGGGTAATACGGCATCAGCCAGTTCCAAATTATCCAGCCTACGGTAGCGGTCACTTAAAAACGCCCTGACATTGCCATCCAATGTGCGCAGCATTCGTCGTTCCGGCGATTGGTTGAACCAACAATTGATGTTGTCGTCCAGTAAGCTAGGGTATTCGACGCGCATTTTGTTGTAATACTTTAGGGGGATTTGCAGGCGATCAGCAATTTGTTTATGGGCTAGTTCATTGACAAGAAAAGTTTCGGTCTGATTATCCATGTCCAGGAGTAGCCGACTAATTCCCCGTTCTGTTTTTACTTCCAAATTTCGCGTATCAGCCAGATAGTCTTTTCTTGCCATGCGTTGCCGATCTAATTCCTGCGCCAATTGCATTATTGTTCTGCCTTGTTTCATTTTTCACCCTCATTTCTTCTTAATTTTGCTATACAAAACCTGCGTTGATTACAACTACACCGTTTTTGTTTTTATCACCCTAATATGTAAATTAATAGTGTATAATAATATTATTGGAGGTGATACCATGGATAATGAAACTATTGGTCGGGAAGTATAAAAATAGCTTCTGCCATTTTTACTTTCGCCACAATTGATTGATTAAAAGTAGCACTGGCTGATTTAGCCAGTGCTACTTTTATATAAGCCAGTAAGACTTACGGATTATAATAGAAATTGAAATGCGTATTGTACGAAACCGCTCCCTTCTTCCATAATGTTTTATTGTAATGATATATAAAAATGACTCCCTAGTAGCTAATGCTGCTGGGAGTCATCGATTTTCTGTGTTACTACGTTCCTTTGCAAGGGCTTTAAGGTACTATCCCTAAGACCTGCAAGTATTCACTGTTATAATATACAATTGAAAAACCTAAACCTAACAAATGACCATTGTTTCCGCAGCGAAACAAATCGCTTTTGCGCTTTTTGCATTGAACATAATGATAAGAAATCAAAGAGGGGTGGTGAACCCAATGCTAATTGAAAAGAGAGTACTTCATGTGTCGGATGTTGCAAGCCTTTTAGGTTGTAGCAGTCAGGTTGTCTATAAATTAATTGATACTGGTGAATTGAAAGCCTACAAAGCAGGTCGGGCATGGAAAATAGACGCACAGTCTGTTTTAGATTATATTGCTGCTAGACTGAAGGATAAGACGTGCGTTTGATTATTTCTGCTTTTTCATGCGTTATTCGAATTTCCAATAGGAATGTGTAGAATAAACATTCCATTAATAAAAATTTGATATTGGAGGCACTATAATCATGTTTGATCAATATGAAGATCTAGTAACCGTAGAAGAGTTATGTACTATGCTAAACATTGGCAAAAATGCGGCCTATAAGCTTTTAGGATCGGGAGAATTGAAAGCTTTCCGACATAACCGGGTTTGGAAAATCCCTCGCGTAGCAGTGACTGAATACGTGACCAAGAAATCTTCTTTATAACCTCGCTAAAATGGATCTTTCTTTTTTAAATATATAGAGTCAGTTGGTTTCGGCCAACTGACTCTATATTATAGCAAACGATAGACTCTTTATGTTTCAATAAACCATTTACCCTCATCGCAGAATAAATACAGTTCTTTCCCCTGAATACGACAAGTATAGCGAAGACCTTGACCACCAAATTTTAGCGAAGCCGCTTGCCGTACATCTAGAATTTTATCAACCCCATACACTTGCCCATCTGTCCAAGTAATTGATAATGGGTAGATCATGCCAGTAGGATCGTGTTTTGCAGTGACAGTCAGAAATGTTTTGTGCATGACAATCATCACCCCTTACTTAAAAAATGAAACTGGATGAATAACATGGTCTTCCTTGGGATTGAAGCCAGTCAATCCTCGATCCTGCAACATCACACACCGCTGAATGCTGTAGTGACCAAACCGTTTTCGGAT
>CAYUNV010000264.1:0-4416 GCA_964446265.1 uncultured Negativicutes bacterium
TAGGGAATAATTTTGCCCAACATCAATTCATACGACTTCATCGGTGTAACAATTAATTGTTCCATGGTGCCGCGTTCCCGCTCCCGAACGATTGCCATAGAAGTGATCATAATCATGGTCATGGTCAGGATGGTTCCCAGTATTCCGGGAACCATATAGAAAGCAGAAACGAAGTCAGGGTTATACCAGGGACGAATCCGGATATCGTAGGGTAATACCACTTCTTTACCGGAAGTACTTCGCAAGCGCTGGAACAAAATATCTTGGGATTTCAATTGCCCGATAATTTGGGCGGTGCTGATGGCCGACGAAGCGGCCAGTGAATCGGAGGCGTCAACAATGACTTGTATGGAAGCGCTGCGGCCGTGGTTGAGATTTTCTGTCAAGTCTGGCGGAATGATAATCCCGACTTTGGTTTTTCCTTGTTCAATGGCGGTGGTTACTTCTTCGTTGCTTTGCGCAGTGTAGCGAATGTCAAAATAGCCGCTGGCTTCAAAAGAGGCTAACAAATCACGGCTTTCTTGCTTAAGGGATTGGTCGAAGACGATGGTCGGCAGATGCTTCACGTCCGTATTGATTGCAAAGCCGAATACCAGAAGCTGAATAATAGGCAGTACGACCATCATGGCAAAAGTAAGGCGGTCCCGTTTCATTTGAATAAACTCTTTGATTAACAAAGCGCGCAGACGTCGCATAATTTCAACCCCTTCGGCGTGATTTTACATAATAGATAAAGACGTCTTCCAGGGACGGTTCGATTTGACGATGTTCATACCCAGCATAGTGAATGAGTTCCTCGGGGTGGACAAGGACATGCAACCTGGTTCCATAGGGGTATACATCGAAGGCCGGCAGATTTCGTTCCTGAACGCTCTGCATGAGCGCCATCGGATTTGCCGAAGGAATTTCAAGAAGTATGCCCGGGAGGATTTTTTTTAAGTTGCCGGGAGTGTCATCGGCTATGAGTTCGCCTTCATGGATAAACCCGATCCGGTCGCAATGCTCCGCTTCGTCCATAAAATGGGTTGTTACCATCACGGTTGTTCCTTCGGAGGCGAGTTTATAGATGATATCCCAAAATAACCGGCGTGACTTTGGGTCGACTCCGCCTGTCGGTTCGTCTAAAAAGAGGATAGGGGGATTGTGCAATATGGAACAGCCTAACGCGAGACGCTGTTTCCAGCCGCCGGACAGATCGGAGGCCAGTTCGTTTTGCCGGTCCTGTAATCCGGCCATATTCAACATTGCTGCGATCCGATCTTCTTTCTTTTTGCCATATAAATCATACATGCCGGCATAAAAATTCAAATTTTCCCGTACGGTAAGGTCATCATACAGGCTGAATTTTTGGGACATATAGCCGATTTGCGATTTTATCGCTTCGCTGTCACGAACTAAGTCCAGCCCTAGTATCGATCCACTGCCGTCAGAAGGGCTGATAATCCCGCATAACATCCGGATGGTGGTTGATTTTCCGGAACCGTTGGGGCCAAGGAAGCCATAAATACTGCCGGTTTCGATGTTCAAATTGATATTGTTGACGGCAGTAAAAACACCGAAGCGGCGGGTTAAATTTTGCGTCTCTACCGCAAAGCCAGACATCAATGATCACCTGCCAGTTCGACAAAAACATCTTCAAGGCTGGGAGCGATGAGCCGAAGTGACGTAATTGGAATGTTTGCCTTGGTTAGTGCAGTTGCCACGGCCGGAGCGGCAACTGCTGCATCGTTAACGATCAGATGGTATTTTGCGCCGAAGGGATTGCTGTCTAAGACGGGGCAGTCTTGTAAATAGTTGCTAATGTTTTTGGCTGTGGTCGTCAGTTCCAGGACTTGATGCGGATAAGCAGCGCGCAGCTTTGCCGGAGTATCACAGGACACCATTTTACCATGATGCAAAAAAGCAACCCGGCTGCAAAGTTCCGCTTCATCCATATACGGAGTCGAGACGACGATCGTCATGCCGTCTTTATTCAGTTTGTAAAGCATTTGCCAAAATTCGCGCCGGGATACCGGATCCACGCCGGTAGTCGGTTCATCGAGAAAGAAGATCTTTGGTTTATGCATCAGGCCGGCAGCCAATGCCAGTTTTTGTTTCATACCGCCCGACAACTGGTCTGCCAAGCGGTCCCGAAAGGGAAACAAATTGGTGAAGCGAAGGATTTCTTCACTGGCAGCGGCAATCCGCGCATTATCAGCGCCGTACATTGCGCCAATAAATTGAATGTTTTCCTGTACTGTCAGATCGCTATACAAGCTGAATTTTTGCGGAATATAGCCAATGTGGTCTTTGATTTTTTCGATATGTTGTGTTCCTAAAACCGTTATCGCTCCGGCATCAATGCCAATCACTCCGGTGATCATGCGCAAGGTGGTTGTTTTGCCGGCGCCGTCCGGACCAACTAAGCCAAAAATTTCTCCGGGTTGAATTTGCAGCGACAGATGATCAACGGCCGTACAGCCTTTATATTCTTTACAGACTTTTTCCAGCGTAATCATCGTATTACCACATCCGCCGGCATTCCCGGTTTTAATTGGTTCTGCGAATTGTCGACTTTTACTTTTACGGCAAAGACCAGGTTGGCCCGTTCCCGCTGGGTGATGCTTTGCCGGGGCGTAAATTCGGCTTGTTGGCTGATTTCTTTAATGGTGCCGCTAAAGCTTTGATCCGGGAAGGAGTCAACCCGGACCGTTGTAGATTGGCCAACCTTGATTAACCCAAGCTGGGTGGAAGATATATACACTTTTACCCAACAATCATTCATATCGCCCACTGTAGCAATGGCGCTGCCGGCATTTACGTATTCGCCATTCTCAAAATTTTTCGTTAGGATCAAACCTTTCAGGGGGCTGGCAATGATTGTATCATCAACCAGGGTGCGGCTGGCATCAAGGATGGCCTGGGAACGTTTTATTTCTACTTGTTGGGCTGCGACCACATCAGGACGATATCCTTCTTCCAGCAGATTTTGTTTGGCCTGGGCGGAACGCAGAGCATTATAGGCTACGTCATAATTGGCGCGGGCGCTGTCGAGCTGTTGAGCGGAAATAGCGCCGTTTTGAAATAAGGTATTGTATCTGGCGTAATCAGTGTTTGCCTTGTCGAATACAGCTTGTGCGCCGGCTAACGTTGCGGCAGCTTCCATCAGTTCTTGGCTGCGGGCGCCTTTTTCCAGATCAGCCAATTGAACTTGGGCTTTGATCAGCGCGGCTTCGTCCCGCAGTGCTTGTGCTTCTAGGTCCGGACGTCGGATTTGGCAAATGATTTGCCCGCTATCGACGTTGAAACCGGCATCAATGGACAGGCCGGTAATATAGCCGCTGATTTTGGGGGTGATATCGGCGCGTGTGACTTCAATTGTGCCGGTTGCCGTGATTCCGCTTTCCTTAACTGACAATAACTTGTACGCGGTTGCACTGAATAGGCCAAGGAAGATAATGACCCCTACGACAAGGCGTTTATCGAGTTTCATTTGCCGATCACTCCGTTCAAGTAAATTTCCACTGCCTGCATGACATAAACCTGGTCTGATTTTTTGCCTGGAGGCAAAAAAGTGTTAACCAGCGGTTGCGTAATGAAATAGAAATTGATGATGCCGGCCAATGATAAAACCGCATAATCGGGATCAAGGTCGGCGCGAAAAGCCCCGCTTTCAATGCCTTCCGTTATTGCGTCATGGAGAAACTGGTAAGCGGACGCAGTATGTCGGCGAACAACGGTTTCGAGCCCGATTGATGGGTTGCTCATTTCACGTTGTATATAGCACATGAGATAAGGACACTGCTGGTGGATGAGAACCGCGTTTTTTCCGTAGTGACGGATCCGTTCGATAGGTGAAAGGCCTTGGATTTTGGAAATGGCAGTTGTGATGCGGGAAAATTGAAAATCCAACACGGCGTTGTATAATCCTTCTTTGCCGCCAAAATGATAGGAAATTAACGCGCTGTTTACGCCTGCTTTTTCTGCAAGTTCCCGAATCGAAACGGCAGAAAAGCCTTTTTCGGCGAACAAAGGGATCGCGGTTTCCAAAAGACGGGATCGCGAATCTTTTTCCATGCTTGCTTCACCTCTCACCATATTAATTAATCGATTGATTAATTAATATCATATTTTTAATGAATTGTCCATACTTGTTGGCAAAAAGAAAAATTAATTGATTTCGACGGCCGTTATGCCGGGGAGTTTACGCAACTGTTCGATTAATTCGGGACTGTTCGGATTGCCCTGTGTATCCACAATTAAGGAAAGCCCTACTTTGGAGTGTGGCTTATCTTCCACCATAATATCACTGATGCTGTAGCCTCGTTGCCCGATACAGGAAGTGATCTTTCCGATTTGGCCCGGTATATCAACGGAAATGATATACAAATGGAGGGTGGTGGGGCCGCAAATCCTCGATTCGAGGCGGGTGAGGGC
>CAYUNV010000265.1:0-4398 GCA_964446265.1 uncultured Negativicutes bacterium
TATATTCGAGTGTCGCCATACAGCCCTCCAAGCCACGCTGCTATCATTCCGTTTGTTAGTTGCTTAACCGGTTCATTTCTATGGGTTCTGCGCCACCCACTATGGAGCGTGATAGAAATCTGGCAGTAAACAGCACAGCCTGTTGAGTTAAATTTTCGCAAAGATGGGGCGGGTTCGCCGGATGAAAGCCCTGAGGCCTCAATTCTTTGCATAATAAGCTGGCAAACTTCTGTTGAAACTCTTCAGAAAAACTCCGGCAAAGTGCCTGCACCTTAGAACTCTCAACCTGCCGTTGGCTGCCAAAAATCCCGATGAACAGCAATGCCCCCTCTACTAATCCGCATTGCGTTCCCACTCTGCCGGCATTGAGCCCAAACGCCGCCTCTGTTACTTGCGGATGAATTTCCACACAAAATAATTCCGACAAGATTTTCAACGTTGTGATCGCACAGTTAAGATCATGCTTCCAATAATAATCATGCACTCTTTCATTGATCAAATCTTGCATGTTCATCACCCTTTATTCTTGATTTGTTACTGTTTCTACCTTTCGCAAAAAGATCCTCTTTTGTGATAAGAAAAAAGGCCCCTAAGCAGGAGCCTTTCAAAGTATATCAATTTTAATGTAAACCGGCAGGTACAATAGCGAAACGGAACTCCTACGGCAGATTTTCTTGTTTGTTATTGTACAATTTCCGCCATCACAGCAATGAAACGCGCCATTTCTTCGTCCGTGCCAATACTCACGCGGAGAAAATTATCGATGCGCGGCTTCTTAAAATACCGCACCAGAATGTTCTTTTCCCGCAATTTCTGATAAAGGGTTTCGGCCGGAAAAACAGGATGGCTGATAAAAATAAAATTTGCCTTCGACGGAATTACACGAAATCCTAAATTTTTCAACCCCTCCACCGTTATTTCCCGAGTAGCAATCACCTTGCGCCGGCTGTCTTGAAAATAAGCTTCATCGTTAAACGCTTCAAACGCTCCAGCAAGTGCAGCCCGGTCCAGCGTATACGAATTAATGGAATTCTTCACCCGTTCTAACGCTTCGATTAAATCCCTGTGCCCCATCGCAAAACCAACGCGCAGGCCGGCAAACGACCGCGATTTGGATAGGGTTTGGATGATCAATAGGTTGGAGTATCGTTCCAGCAGCTTTACTGCCGATTCTCCGCCAAAATCAATATAGGCTTCGTCCACAATCACAACTCGATCCGCGTTGTGTTTCACAATTTCCTCAATGGCTTCCAGTGCAATCTCTTTCCCGGTCGGCGCGTTGGGATTAGGGAAAATGATCCCGCCATTGTTTTGCAAAAACGGTTCAACCGGAATAGAAAAATCTTCATCCAACGGCACAAGGGTGTAGTCTATATGAAATAAAGAACAATAGACCGGATAGAAGCTATACGTGATATCCGGAAACAGGATTGGCGAACCTGGGTTAAAGAAGGCCAAAAAACTAAAGGCTAACAATTCATCCGAGCCATTGCCCACAAAAATTTGTTCTTTCTTAAGACCGTGATACTGGCCAATACATTCCCGCAACTCGTCGCAGGTAGGGGTGGGATACAATCTTAGGCTTTCGTTTGCCACCTGCTGAATCGCCAACAGCGCCTTCGGCGATGGCGGGTATGGATTTTCGTTTGTATTTAATTTGATGTACTTCTTGTCTTTCGGCTGCTCGCCCGGAACATAGGGTTCCAAGGTCCGAACCACATTACTCCAATATTTACTCACGCTGATATCCCCTTTCCGGGACAAGGGGACAGGTTGGTTGTCCCGCCCGTCTCATTGCAGATCTTAACTCGTACAATAATCATAGGATCTAGTGATGATAAGTGATCCTTTCTGTATTGTAATATATTACCCCCTTATGCCACAATACAAAACTGATTTTATTAAAAAACAATAAGAACTCCTGCCGTTTTTTACTTTCCCAGGAGTTCTTATTGCGCCTAGTTAATCATTTCATTTTTATCAAACGTGGAATTTATTCACTGCTTCCTGAAGATCCTGTGCCAGTTTGGCAAGATTTTGACTGGAAGATACAATTTCTTCCGTCGATGCTAATTGTTCTTCTGTCGCCGCCGATACTGTCATTGCCTCACCGGCTGCGTTCTTACTGTGCCGGTCAATTTCCTTCACGGACAATACCACTTGCTGGCTGCTGCCGGCCATTTGCTGAATCGCGGCAGAAATTTCTTTCACTTGATTGAACACATCCGTTACCAATTTTGCAATCTCACCGAAGGCGTTGCCCGCCGTCGTCACAACTTCCGCGCCCACGGTAACCTCATGCGTTCCTTCATTCATAGCTACAATGGCGTTCTCCGTATCTCCTTGAATCTCGCCGATTAACTGCGCAATCTGTTTTGCCGCATCTTGTGATTGTTCGGCGAGTTTGCGAACTTCCTCGGCTACAACGGCAAAGCCCCGGCCTTGTTCACCGGCTCTTGCGGCTTCAATCGCAGCATTGAGCGCCAATAAATTCGTCTGGCCTGCAATCCCTGCTATCGTATCAACAATCTGTCCAATTTCTTTCGATCTCTCGCCTAATTTAGCAACAACTTGCGCCGAATTGTTAACAGTCTGTTCAATTTGCAACATTTGACTGACGGCTTTCTCTACTGTTTTTCCGCCTGCGTTCGCGGTTTCCGCCGCTTGTGCCGATTTTTCCGCCACCAGGTTTGCATTGGCGGCAACTTCTTGGATCCCGGCTGACATTTCTTCCATTACCGCCGAGGTTGCGTCGACCGCATGAACCTGCTGTTCCGCACCGGTGGCCACCTCACTGATGGATGTCGCAATTTGGTTTGCAACCTGGGAGGATTGTTCTGCGCTGGCCGTGAGTTCTTCCGATGAAGCGGCAAGATGTTCTGCCTGCGAATGCACCTTAGTAACAAGTTCGCGCAAATTCACCCGCATTTCGCGGAATCCTTTTGCCAGTTGGCCGATCTCATCTTCCGACCTAATTTTGTTCTCTACTTCCCTCAGGTCACCCTGCGCTAACAGCAGGCATTCATCCCTGATCAAGGTAATCGGCTTGGCAAACCATTTAGCAATGCCAACAATAGCGCCAATAACCAAGATCAAACACATTACAGAAATAATAAGCATCGTTCGTGCCAATGCGTTAGTTTCTTTAGCAGCCTCCGCTTTCGGCGCTGCCACCGACATGACCCAGCGCTGGTCTCCCGGCAGGTCGATCGATGTAAATACAGCAACCTTGGTCACTCCATCCACAAAAACATATTCGCCCTGTGTTTGCTTGCCGCTTTCGGTTGTCGTTCTAACCATGCTGATCAGCCGGTCATCCATCTCCGACTGTTTCATCTTTAACGCCGGATTTACTTTTTTCTCCACAAGGTTCAATTTATTGATCACTTCCGGATTGACCGGATTCGCTATAACCATCCCTGATCTGTCAATAATCTGCCCATACCCGGTATCTAAGAATTTCAAATCTTTAATCATCACCGTTAAGCGTTCTATCGAAAATGTTCCTACCAGGACACCATTCAGTTGGCCATTGTTAAGCACCGGTACAGCCAGAATGACTGCCAATTTTCCTGTCGTTTTCGAAGTTACCGGATCCGACACGGCGGCTTTTTTCGTAGCAACCACTTTTTTAAAATAATCGCGGTCCCCGTAAGAAGCAGTAGTTCCCTGATTGGTATACCCGGTACCGTCAGGAGTAATAAATATGAGGGCATCAAAAACACCCAGTCTTTTATACGCCTCCGCTAAGGCTTCCACAATCTGCCCCTTGTCGGTTCCTGTACGCACGCGCTGGATGCTCGCCAAATCTTCCAGTTGCGTAAGCATGATCCGCATATCGCCTTGTACCCGGTGCCCATAATCGGTTCCCACAGCCGTCGCCGTGTGGTCAATGCTCTTCGCTAACGATTGCTGGGAAAGATAATAACTGACTCCCGACAATACCAGTAAAATTAAGAGGACGAGAGGTAAAAGAATCATTAGCAGTTTTGTTTGAATGTTTTTCAGGTTCATAATTGCGTCACTTCCTAACCAAATTAATTTCTATGTTTTGAGCTATGACTGCTGGTCCATCTGCCAAACAAATTTAGAAAACCCGGCTTGCTTCCAGCTTTTCAGCGACGAAATGAGGCGCTGGTTGCACTTATGCCACAGAAAGTAATTATACTTTTTTGTAAGGCCGAATAAAAACTACTCTTTTCATGAAACAAACAATAACAGCACCAGCCTATATCAGACGGTGCCGTCAACTCAGCAACCTGGCAATCATAGACCGTCCTTTGTCTGTAGACCCATAGCTTTGCGTCCTTATCTTTCGATAAGTTTGCCTATATATATAATTATATGATCGGTTAATATGTTACAAAAAAATTGCCAGAATAGCAAGTCATTTTCTTT
>CAYUNV010000266.1:0-4373 GCA_964446265.1 uncultured Negativicutes bacterium
GAGCAAATTCGTGAAGAAGTCATTGGTAAGCGCCTCTGGTCTCTTGGTGAAAACGCCGTATTGGGACTGTCCGAAGTTGGCATTCAAGACGCGCAGGCCGCCAACGAGAACCGTCATTTCAGGCGCTGTCAGTGTCAGCAGTTGCGCCCGATCAATTAGCAATTCCTCTGCCGATACCGCATACTTTGTTTTGAGGTAGTTGCGGAACCCGTCTGCCTTCGGTTCCAATACCGCAAAAGAATTGACATCAGTCTGTTCTTGTGATGCATCCGTGCGTCCCGGTGTGAAGGGAACGGTCACGGCAAAACCGGCATTCTTTGCGGCTTGCTCGACACCTGCACAACCGCCCAGAACAATCAGGTCGGCGAGCGAAACCAGCTTGCCGCCGGATTGCGCGCTATTGAACTGCTTTTGGATTCCCTCAAGGGTTTGCAGCACAGTCTTCAATTGGGCCGGTTGGTTCACTTCCCAATCTTTCTGCGGGGCGAGGCGGATGCGTGCCCCGTTTGCCCCGCCGCGTTTATCAGAACCGCGGAATGTGGCTGCCGACGCCCAAGCCGTCGAGACGAGTTGGGAGACGGATAGTCCCGATGCGAGGATCTTGCTCTTGAGATCGATGACGTCCTGTTCATCGATTAATTTATAATCAACCGCAGGCACCGGGTCCTGCCAGATCAGTTCTTCCGCAGGAACTTCCGGACCGAGATAGCGCGAGCGGGGGCCCATGTCGCGATGGGTCAGCTTGAACCAGGCTCGTGCGAAGGCGTCCTGGAATTCATCGGGGTTTTGCAGGAAGCGGCGGGCGATCGGTTCGTAGATAGGATCGAAGCGAAGGGAGAGGTCCGCCGTGGTCATCATGGGGCGGTGCTTCTTTGACGGATCGTGGGCATCGGCCACCATATCCTCTTCGGTCACGTCCTTTGCCAACCACTGGTTTGCGCCAGCCGGACTTTTGACCAGTTCCCATTCATATTTGAACAGCGTGGTCAAATAACCCATATCCCATTTGGTAGGGTTCGGCTTCCAGGCGCCTTCGAGGCCGCTGCCGATTGCGTCTCCGCCTCTGCCGCTGCCAAAACTGCTTTTCCAGCCGAGGCCTTGTTCTTCGATGCCGGCGGCCTCGGGTTCAGGCCCGACATGGGTCGCTGGACCGGCACCATGACATTTGCCGAAGGTGTGGCCGCCGGCGACGAGGGCGACGGTTTCTTCATCGTTCATGGCCATCCGGGCGAAAGTCTCTCGAACGTCACGGCCGGAAGCGACTGGATCAGGGTTTCCGTTCGGTCCTTCCGGGTTTACGTAGATCAGGCCCATCTGAACGGCGGCGAGCGGATTTTCAAGATTGCGGTCGCCGGAGTAACGTTTGTCGCCAAGCCACTCAGATTCAGACCCCCAATAAATATCTTCTTCCGGTTCCCAAATGTCTTCGCGTCCGCCGCCAAAACCAAACGTCGTAAAGCCCATCGACTCCAGAGCGCAATTTCCGGCGAGGATCATCAAGTCGGCCCAGGAGATTTTTTTACCGTACTTTTGTTTGATCGGCCACAGAAGTCTGCGCGCCTTGTCGAGGTTCACGTTATCAGGCCAGCTGTTGAGCGGAGGAAAGCGCTGGGAGCCGGATCCACCACCGCCGCGCCCATCGCCTATGCGGTACGTGCCGGCACTGTGCCACGCCATTCGAATGAATAAAGGTCCATAGTGACCGTAGTCCGCCGGCCACCAATCCTGTGAGCTGGTCATTAACGCATATAGGTCTTTCTTCAGGGCTTCCAGATCGAGCTTCTTGAATTCTTCAGCATAGTTGAACTCCGGATCCATCGGATTACTCAAGTTTGAACGCTGATGCAAAATCTTAAGGTTCAACTGGTTCGGCCACCAGTCCCGATTTGAGGTACCGCCTCCGGCAATGGCTTTTTTCGTCATGCCAGCTACCGGACACTTGCTGTCTTCACTCATGAAATTCTCTCCCTTCGCCAAATGAATTTGTTGTACATAATCCTTGCTTGGATTATGTTTTGCAATATGCATCAATTCAGAATATTCTCGTGTTAGTAAGCTAAATCCTTTCGTATTCCACGTAGTTGCATGGTTTATGTATATTTTTGTTTTTACAAGCTTGTGAACTAAGTAAAAATGACTTGAAGTGTTATTGATGATAATGTATTATGATAATGATATCATTTATGTTTGTTTAATTATTGTTTTGTTAATAGATTTTTTATAGTATAATCGTGGATCTTTTTAGGGAAAGACGATTTTGAGGAGAGTGTTGAAATGGCTGTTCGGAAGATGAGAGCAGAAGACTCCGAAGGGATGATTTTAGGATATGATTTGGCAGACATCGCGCCTGAGGAATATACAGGACCGTTATTTAAAAAAGGGCATGTGATTTGCGCAGAAGATATTCCTTATTTGACAAAAATCGCCAAGGAACGAATTTACCTGGTTGAACTGTTGCCCGAACAAGTTCATGAAAATGATGCGATCACCAGTATTGCATTGTCGGTAGCCGGAGAGAATGTAATTCTGACCGAACCTTCTAAGGGGCGGATTAATATTAAGGCCAAAATTGACGGCTTGTTGAAAGTAAACCGGCAGGCGATTACAACAATCAATACGATCGAAAATACCGTGGTATCAACCCGCCAAGATAATACTTTGGTCAAGCGGGGCGATGTGCTTGCAGGAATTAAGGTCGTTCCATTAGTTGTGGAAAAAACAACCGTTTTGTCGGTCGAGAATATTGCCGATCAATACAATGGAATCATCTCGGTTAAGCCGCTGCGCAACTTGAAGACGAGCGTAATTATAACCGGTGATGAAGTGTATTACGATCACCTTAAGGACCGTTATGCGCCGATTTTAACGAAAAAAATTACGTCATACGGCGCGACCTTGGTAGACGTTTCCTTTCAACCGGATGACCGGGACCGTATCCGGGATGCGATCTTGGATTATAAAAAAAGCGGAATTGATATTATTATTACAACTGGCGGCATGTCCGTTGATCCCAAGGATGTAACGCCGGATGCGATCCGGGCGACGGGAGCCCAGGTCGTTACGTACGGTGTGCCGGTTTTACCGGGCGATATGTTCCTGTTTGCCTATCATGGCGATACGGCTATTATGGGTATGCCGGGTTGCGGAATGTATGCCAAGACTACCATTTTTGACCTCATCTTTCCACGGGTTCTGGCAGGAGAGTGGCTGTCCAAATTGGATTTTGCTTCGCTGGGCTACAGCGGTCTCTGTTTGGGTTGCGAGACTTGCAGCTATCCGATGTGTCCTTTTGGGAAGTAAAATTCAATCCGTGAAAATGATAACTAAAGTAAAAATGTTGAAATCTGTCGATTAGCGTTGAAAATCGAAGAAAAGAAAAGAGAATGAAAGCTAAAACTGAACTTCCACATATTGTTGTTATAGATTCGGTATAAATGAAGGTTATTCACGCTTTCTTTTATTTACCAAAAGCGTATAATAATCTTCATAAATCAAAACAGATATGTCCAACAATCTATCAGCCTAATTCCTTGGGAAGCGGAGGACCCACTTTTTGGGGTTAATCCTGCCTAGCAGGAGGGATGTTTTTTCTCACGTCATCCTACCCGTCAGCTAACTTCGCCGGCTAAAACGAGAGGTCACAAGACCTTTTGGGGTCTTTTTTTGTTTTGCCTTTTTGTGGAATAAAATAATGGCCTGTCGCAACAATGGGTAAAGGGACAAATAGGAGGAACTGAGAATATCATGTTTCAGATGCTTCGGCGGGTGCTGATTGGAAAGCCGCTTCATAATCAAGAAATGGAGCACGAAAAATTACCCAAGTGGAAAGCGTTAGCCATTTTTTCTTCGGACGCATTGTCTTCGGTAGCGTATGGTCCTGAACAGATTGTTATTATGCTCATCGCAATACCCGGCGTACTCGCTTACGGATATATGGGTTATATTTCCCTTGCGATTTTGCTATTGTTGGGAATTGTGACGCTTTCTTATGTCCAGGTGGCGAGAGCGAATTGCGGCGGCGGCGGATCGTATATGGTTGCCAAAAACAATTTGGGTGAATTGCCGGCCCTTACGGCTGCTGCGTCCCTTTTTGCCGATTATGTATTAACGGTCGCGGTTAGCGTGTCGGCGGGGACAGCAGCGTTGATCTCTGCGTTTCCTGCTTTAATTCCGTATGAAGTCAGTCTCGATTTATTTGTGTTGTTTGCAATTTTGATGCTGGTTAACCTGCGGGGCATTCGCGAATCGTCGACGGCCTTTGTTTTTCCTACGTATGCGTTTATTTTCGGTATTTTTGCATTGCTCGGAACGGGAATTTACCAAGTGGCAACGCAGGGCGCGCCGGTCATACCGGTGGAGTCGATGCAGCGGCA
>CAYUNV010000267.1:0-4319 GCA_964446265.1 uncultured Negativicutes bacterium
ATCCAACAGATTTCCATTCTTAGCTATAAGATATTAGATAGGACAATCCCTGAGATTTCACTGCATAACGAGCATATAGTTTGTCATTCCACATTCATGTTCACCAACACAGGTATATGTTGGCGGAAGTCCCGATAAATCCGTTGCACGTGCGGCGGTGCACTTGCAAAGTAAGGTAAGTTATCCATTTTATCAATCCCCCGGTGCTTATGTTCATCACTAGCCAAACGTTTTTAATGCTTTCAGCAGCAAGCCCTAAACTAAATTGTTATCGTTTTATATTCCACGTACTGACTTAGACCGATACTGCCAAACTCACGTCCGATTCCACTGGCTTTGAATCCGCCAAAAGGAGCATCGAATCCTGCTTGTGCGCCATTCACCGTCATCATCCCGGTGCGTATGCGGCGGGCTACTGCCAAGCCTCGTTCTTTATCACTTGTCCACACTCCGCCTGCCAGTCCAAAGGGAGAATCATTAGCGATTTGAATGGCTTCTTCCTCATCGGTATAAGGTATAATCACAAGCACAGGACCAAAAATCTCTTCCTGGGCAATTCGCATGTGGTTATGAACGTCCGCAAATACGGTGGGGCGGACGTAAAATCCATCTTCAAGACCTTTCGGAATGTCCAATCCTCCAGCGACAAGGCGTGCGCCTTCTTTAATGCCAAGTTCAATGTAGGACCTCACTCGTTTTTGCTGATCCCCTCTCACCATCGGACCGACAAAAGTACTCGGGTCTGATGGGTCGCCAAGAGTTAAGCTTTCCGCCAATTTGACTGTTTCCTCGACAATCTCATCATATCGGCTACGGGGAGCCAACACACGTGTATAAGCCATACACGCCTCTCCGTTATTCAGAAAAGAACTGTACTTCAGCGATGCCACTGCCGCTTTTATATCTGCATCTTCAAGAATGATGACCGCCGATTTGCCCCCAAGTTCCAAACTCACACGTTTAAGTTGCTGACCCGCAATAGAAGCTATCTTTCGTCCTGCTGCGGTTGAACCAGTAAATGCAACCTTATCAATGTCCGGATGTGAAATCAAATATTCGCTTGTTTCCCGATCCGCGGGGAGAATGCTCAATACTCCTTTAGGTAATCCGGCTTCGTTAAATAGTTCCCCTAAAAGCATTGAATTCAGAGCCGTTTCTGGCGAAGCCTTAAGAATGACTGTGCAGCCTGCAAGAAGAGCAGGAATGATTTTCACAAGCGCCGACTGCTGTGGTGCATTCCAGGGAATTACAGCCGCGACCACGCCAACTGGTTCTCTGCATAAAATCTGACCTGACGGTAATGTTTCTTCCCAGCCCAAGGTAGATGCTGCACGCAAAAAAGCGTTTGTTTGCTCAAAGAGTGCATTTTGCAAGATACTTGTAAACGAAATTGGACTTCCATTCTCAGCTGTGATCAAAGCGGCAATCTCTTCAGCCCGATCAGTATGCAAGACATTAAACCGAGCGATGACTGCCTGACGCTCTTTAGGTTCCATCTGCGACCAAGGACCACTTACAAAGGCTTCTCTTGCCGCAGATACTGCAAGATCCACATCTGCTTTAGAAGCTTGCGCCGCCCGTCCCACAAGACTTTGATCATGGGGGTTTCTAATCTCAATTCGTTCTGAAGTGGCAGGCTCCATCCATTGTCCACCTATGTATAGTTTGTCGTATTCCAACATGTTATAACGCTCCTTTACAATTAATTTTTTATCTTCTTTGTAATCAGGAAAATATCTACTCCATATTTTTCATAAATGCTTGTTCGTCTAACTCATGTTTCATTCTTATGATAGATTTTGCATCTTCCCCAGCAATATAACGCAGATTACTTGTTTCGTCGGTGGCTGCTTGGTAAATGACTTCAGCTACGAGTTCTGGCGAAGTTCCTTCGTCCTTATTCTCTTTCAACTGATTTACTTTAGCCATAATCGGATTAAAGTATTGCTTATAACTTGTAAAAGACTCATCAAAATAAATATCCATCGCTTCGATAAACTTAGTCCTGATTGAACCTGGCTCTATCAATTTAACTCGAATATTTTGGTCCGCCAATTCGTACGCTATTGATTCCGAAAACCCTTCCACAGCATATTTTGTCGCGTGGTAGAGTGAAGTTGCTGGGAAAGCAACCCTTCCTCCCATGGAGGAGATATTAATTATCACACCTTCTTTATTGGCTCTAAAATGAGGCAAAATAGCCTTTGTCATTCTCATCAGGCCAAAGACATTTACATCGAATTGTCTCGTAATTTGCTCCTCTGTAGCACATTCAAATATTCCCATTGTTCCATATCCGGCATTATTAAGAAGTACATCTATTTTTCCGAAACGCTGAATTCCTTTGATCACTGCATCTTGGATTGAATCCTCTTTTTGAACGTCTACTCTTAAGACTGCAACATTTTCAAATTGATTTAATTCCCGCTCTTTATCCGGAAAACGCATAGTGGCAATCACATTCCAACCTTTTTAGGCAAACAGTCCAACCGCAGCTTTTCCTATACCCGATGACGCCCCTGTAATAAAGATCGTTTTCAATTGACACCCTCCCATTCTAATAGCACACTATTGAAATCCCCACTCTCAAACACCGTCTTAGGAGCACCTTGTTTAGCAATTTTAATCATCACACGCCCCAGTATCTCAGTTGTTGTGACGTACTTAGGAAAAATCACCTTCAATAATGGATAGAACATTCCCATTACTGCATACACCCGCCTATACCATCGTATCCGTGGTACGATTCCATTCATGGGCTGAATATATGCGGGGCGTAACATATATGCCGCCTTAAATGGCAAGCGCAGCAACGCATTTTCCGTCTTCCCTTTTACTCTTGCCCACATGTTTCGGCCTTGTTCTGTGCTATCGGTTCCCGCCCCCGAAACATAGATAAATGTCATGCCCGCATTCAGTTTTACCAAGGTCTGCGCAACCGCTAATGTGATGTCATAGGTAACTCGCTGATACTCCAGTTCAGTCATGCCTGCTGAGGTAATGCCAAGACAAAAAAAACATGCATCATACCCAGTAATCGCTTCTTCTATAGTCGATAGATTTTGCAAATCCCTATGTTTAACTTCCCGTAGCTTCTCGTGTTGCAAGCCAGTCGAAGTGCGTCCGACTGACAGTACGCTCTCCACCTCCGGGTCATTCAGACATTCTCTAATTACCCCTTGGCCAATCATGCCTGTTGCGCCAAATATAATAACTTTCATCTAATCCTGCCACCTCAGACTTCGTTTTATTAGCTCCACCCGAATCTTATGTCACCCAAATGACGTTGATTGCTATGGCTTTGCTCAATTGTTTTTGTCTCATCTTTTTAACCGAACGTTCGGTTATTGTTTGTGGAAAGAAGAGGACTCCACTAAGCTCTAATGGCGTCCCAACTCAATTGAATAATTTGCTGCAGATTCTCTTCGTCGGCTTCGGACTGTCCTATGAAATGCGCTTTGACCAAATACGTGACGGGAAAATACAAATACATCAACAACAACATAGGATCTAATTGCTTTATTTCCCCCCGCTTCTTCCCTTTTTCAACGAGCTGATATAGCGGAGTAAACATTTTTGATGTATCTTCCAGACACAATTTGTTCATTAGCGGCGAGTTTGAAAATTGTTCCAAGAACAGGAAATCCTCTTTGTTATCCAACATATAGCGCATCGAATTTCTCATAAACCGTTCGCACAGCTCCTGCATCGGCAGTGTGCCATTGAGATCATAAAGCAGTTGTCTGCTCATCTTCTCTTTGACGTTGACGTATAGTTTGGCCAACAGTTCCTCCTTGCTTGCAAAATAGACATATATTGTCGCTTGAGAAACTTTTGACCGTTTTGCTATTTTGGACATAGAAATATCCGAAAGACCAATTTCATTAAGAAGTTCAATGGTAGCTTTTAAGATCGCTTCGCTTTTATTATCATTTTTCTGTCTCATAATCTTATGATAACCGAACGTTCAGTCGGTGTCAATCATAAATAAAAACTTGATCCGCTTTAATTGATTACAGCACAAAAAAGCCGGTCTAGGTGATCAAAACATTCACCTCAACCGGTTACTTTCAGTTCCTATTCAATTTCACATTCAATCTCTGTCCCATCCAACAAACATACAATCAATCTGCCACCATCATAAACGGTTATCATCTCCACTAAGGCAAAGTATAAATTGATGTCAAATTCATGTATCGGCTCGCCTTCCTTAATAATGCCAATAAACTGTTTTGCCTTATATCGCACCAAAACATTATCACTTTCCAATTTCTCTTGCCACTTTCTCATAAAGTAATCCTTGTTTTCAATCATCGCAT
>CAYUNV010000268.1:0-4309 GCA_964446265.1 uncultured Negativicutes bacterium
TCTCGCACGACTTGCTCAACCTGCTGACGCGAAACGACAACCAAACAACAATCATCCAAAAAGCCTGTCCTGTCAAGAAAAAGAAGGATAGGCTTTCGCATTTCAATCCACAATCCGGGCCGTCAAAAAAATCATAATCTCGGTTTCTTCCTGCGATTTGCCGCTGTTTCGGAACAACTTGCCGAGCAGCGGCAAATCGCCTAATAACGGGATCTTCGCCTGGCTGTCTACCGTACTCTTATCCAGGAGCCCGCCGATGACAATCGTTTCGCCGTTCTTCATCCTGACTTCGGTTTCGGCCTCCCGGATGGCGATCCGGTACGCCTTGAGGTCGGCGACATACACCGGCGTGCTGACACCGGTATACAAGGCGGCGGAAATCCAGCCGTCCGCGTCGATCCGCGGCGTATACTGCAAAATAATCCCGGCGTCTTTGTATTCGGTCGACGTCGTCGTCGCCCCGCCGGAAACCGTGCTTGCAACCACCGGAATTTGGTCGCCGATGTGGATGCGGGCCGCTTTGCCGTTCAACGTCGTCACCTTCGGCTTGGCCAGCAACCGGGCGTGGTTGCTCTGCAGCAGGGCATTGATCTTGGCTTGGTACCAGAACCGGTACGGCGTCCCGGCCGGACTCCGCCCGTATGAAATCGCCCCCATATTGGCCGTTTCATTACCAACCCCGGATGAACCACTGCCCGAAGAACCGTCATCGGCGGAATACTGCGGCGTCGGCTGCCAGTTCCACTCGACCCCCAAATCGTTGGCCGCAGACTTCGTAACCGCCACCACCTCCGCCTCGACCGTCACCTGCCGGTAGGGAACATCGATATCGGCAGCGATCGTACGGAGCATCGCCGCCTCTTCCTCCGACCCGTAAAACAGGATCGAATTGGTTTCCATATCCGCCCGCAGCCGGCCGGAGCCTTGGACCCGGTTGATCACATCCGTTTTCACCAGGGTCGGCCCCTCCACCGTAAATTCCGAGGAATTGGAACCACTGGCGTTCGCCTTACCGCTGTCGGAGGCAGCGGCATGCTTCGCTCCTTTCCCGGCCTCCGCATCCGACTTGCCCTTATTGACCGCCAAAGCCAGCAACCCGATCACCTCTTCGGCCTTGGCATGCTGCAGCCTGATGACATGCACAGCATCAAAGCCTTTGTGGAGCTTGGCCGGCGAAGCGACCACGATCACCGAACCCAGCCGCTGATAAGCCAGCCCCTTGGCTTTGGTCACCAAATCTAGCGCCTCCGCAAAGGGGACTTCCTCGAGATGCAGGGTGATCCTGCCCGTTACCGAATCATCGACAATCAGGCTGGTTTCCCCGACCAAAGCCAGCGCCGCCAGCACATCCCGCACTTCCGTATTCGTAAAATCCAGACTCACCGGCGGGCTTTCCTCCGCCCGCCCCACCGGGACCAACAGAAACAACAGCACTACAACCAGTAATCCACTTCTTCTCATCCTTGCGTACACGCGCATCACCTTTCCATCGCCAAAACAGTCGTTCCGTCCGGGCCTGATAGTGTAACCGAATCCCTGGTAATCGCCATCACTTCATACGGTCCCGCCCGTTCGCCCAGCCGGTAGGAACGGCTTTCCACCCCGATCTGCAGCACCGCGGCCCATTGACCGCTACTGCCGGCAATTCCCTGTAATACCGGCAGCACGGGCCGACCGGCCGATACGCCCTTCAGCCCAGCCGTCATCGGCTTCCCGGTTTCGTCCACCGCTCCGCCGGGCGGAGAAACCGCACCACGTATTGCCGGATTCTCCGCCGCAGCGGCCGCACCGTTTGCCCGGCCTTCCCCCGGCGCGGCAAACGGATCGCGCAGCACCTTCGGCTCTCGGACCTGCACTGCCGGACTCACCGCGGAAACCACAACCGTCTCTGCGGGCTGACCTTGACCCCTCGCCACCGGAACCGATGGTGAACCGGCAAAGAACCGATGGGCAAAAAAAATAACGGCGCCTGCCAACAGCAATCCGCCGAGCATAACCGCCGCTACATGTTTCTTTTCCTTCCCAAACTCTTCCCCTGTCTCGTGCTCCATTGTCCTGATTCCCAACTCCTTCCGGTTATTATTATATAAATCCTTCGGCACGAAAAACCAATCTCCTGTTCGTTTTCAAAGAAATTTCAAAGAATTCTATCTCGGCGGTCAGGGGGACGGTTCTGGTGACCGCCCCCGAATCCTATTTCAACCGCTTCTTTAATTCTTCATAAAACTTTTCTCGAGTTCCAATCTGCAACACAACAACAACGATTTCCTGTTCTTTTATCTGATAAGCGATCCGATACTCTACTCCCTTGATTTTCATATGATAAACATAAATAGCTGATAAATCGCCTTTGAGAATTTCTCCACAATAAGGGTTATCGGCAATTTTTTCAAGTGCATATAGCATTCTCGTTTTGATTTGCTCATCAAATTTCCGTAGTTGCCGAGCCGCCGTATTTAAAACAACCAGTTTAAACATTATGTTCATCCCGCTTCAACTCATCCAACGAAACAAACTTTTTGTTTATATATTCTTCTTCTGCCTCCATTACCATCGTATCAAGCGTTTTATTGAAAGCAGTCTGGTATTCCTTGATCGTTTGTTCAGTAATTGGCTTTCCGTCTCTGGCAATATCCGCCAAAATAAACTCTTTAAACTCATCCGCTATAGAGCGCGGCCTGAGAATAATCTGTTCTCCATCTACAAATACTTGTATTCTGCTACCAGCCGTCAATTTAAATTTTTCCCGGATCTCTTTGGGCAAAACAAATTGTCCCTTGGAGCTGATTACGACATCATATTGTTTCATCGTTGCGCCTCCTTGAAAAAAAGAAGTAAGAATTCTTACTTTCAGAATACGCTTTTCTCTACTACTTGTCAACTCGCATAGGGAAAGCGGTCAAGGACGGTTCTCGTGACCGCGCTTGACCGCCTTCGTCTTTCTGACTTCCTTTACTGTAAAATTTCACGCAACCGATTGATCGCATATAGCGGCACATTGGTTAGCCAATCCTCTTGCCTGTAATCGGACATTGACGTTCTTATGGCATTTCTCGGTTTATATTTCAAATAGTAGTTTTTGAGGCTCTTGGCCTGCAAATTCTCCGCCGCTTTTACCTCAATAGGGACAATATCACTGCCATGCTGGAATAGAAAATCGATTTCCCCTGTAGATTTTTCAGCCGACCAGTAATACGGCTGAATTTCACTGTTTGTCAATAATTGCTGCAGAATATACTGCTCGGTTAAAGCGCCTTTAAATTCCTCAAATATTTTGTTCCCTTCCAGTAATGATTTTAGGTCCAGATTGCTCATCGCAGAGAGTAAGCCAACATCCAGCACAAACAGCTTAAAAGCATTAAAATCCTGATACGCCATTAGAGGCATATCGGGTTTTGCTACACGAGCAACCTTATACACCAACCCACAATCAATCAGCCACGTCAAAGCAATTTCATATTCTCGAGCCCTTGCCCCCTGCCGGATCAGCCCATAGATGAATTTGCGATTTTCTTTTGCCAGTTGAGCCGGAATAGAAGTCCATAACATTCGAATACGCGGCACCGTTTCATTTGGTGCATGCTTTGAAAAATCCTGCTCATACGCCGTCAGTATCTGCTTTTGCACTTCACGGGCAGTCATAAAATCGTGATTGACAACAAAGTTAGCTACTACCTCAGGCATGCCGCCAATATAATAATATTGTTTTAACAGGTCAATATATTTCCCCTTAAAACTCGTGATCATTCCGAAGTCATTGGATTGCAAAAGGTCGACAAGATTACCATTTCCTACTGCATTCATAAACTCCAAAAAATCAAGCGGATACAGTGTCATAAAATCCACCTTACCAACTGGAAATGAGGTGCCTGGGTGCAGCGCAACACCAAGCAAACTGCCTGCGGCAATGATATGATATTCCGGTGCATTTTCACAAAAATATTTGAGTGAGGTTAAGGCTCGCGGAACTTCCTGCACTTCATCGAAAATGATCAGAGTGTTGTCGGCTTCAATCGTAATGCCTGTTTCAATTTGCAGTGCAGTAATAATCCTTTTTGTGTCAATGTTGCCTTGAAAAAGAGTTTCCATTCTCTCGTTATTATCAAAGTTTATATAGGCGCATTTCTCATAATGTGTTCTGCCGAACTCACGCATCAGCCAAGTTTTGCCAACCTGTCTGGCGCCTCTCATAACCAAGGGTTTTCTACGGGAACTGTTTTTCCATTTTATTAAATCATTCATAGCAGTCCTGATCATCATAACACCTCTTAGGAAACAACTTTCCTAAATTATAGCGCCGTCAATCACA
>CAYUNV010000269.1:0-3241 GCA_964446265.1 uncultured Negativicutes bacterium
TAATTTTGTACAAAATTAGACCGCCATTGACACTCTCCGAGTCGCTGATCTCTTTGCCAACAATAACTCCCTTCCAAAACTCGTTCACGTTTTATCCCTCGACAGATAATTTTTCTATGAACTTTCTTGAACAAGTTGTAAAAACCGGTTAGTAACAATGCCAAGATTTTGTTCAATCCACAGCAAATTTTCCACACTATCAAACCTAAACGTACCTATATCGCTTTCATATGCTCCCCGGTTCGATACGAATAGCTGCATATCAGGTTTTAGCTCTTTAACTGCTTGAGCAAAACATCTGCGGTATAATTCAAGTCTTGTCATCTTTCCCTGATGTAAAAGAGTCTTGTCATCAACGCCAATTTTTTGCATATATTTTTCTGTATCATATTTCAAATACTGTCTTAACGACAAATAGTAACCATCACTGTTTTTATCTATCCGGTAAAACGCCTCATCGTTACCTTTCAAATAGCTGTCATCAACATCGTATTGCGTCCATGGGGCTCCATCCGGATTATTTCCTTTTCTAATATTTTTTTCGGCTTCTTTTTCAATTTTGGAAGTCAGTTTTTTCATTAATTCCCACTGAGCAAAATCGATGTTGAGAGTATCCAGAAGTACAGTTACATCTCCAGATTGGAAGGCTTTGTCATAGGCAGCAATAATAGCATCTTCCTTATTCTGCTTTGAAACAAGGTATGCATAATAATCACAAAACAATAATGGCATCTCAAAATCTTCAAATTGCTTCATAATCTCTATAACCATAGACTTGTCATAAACAATACACTGCTGTGTTTCTATTTCTGAATAAGGCTCGAAAATATATCCTGTTTTATAAAACACGCATACAGGAGTTGGAAAATCGGTACATTCACTTTTTATTGTATTTGTATATCTTTGAATCTGCTTATCGTGTAATGTTGTATCGGTCTTATCTTCAATGATAATTGGCAGCGTTTTATCATTTTTCAGTTTTACTAAAACAAGTACATCAATATTTTTATATTGTCTTTTAATTTCCACTGTGTCTATGTCCAGCGGATTGATTTGATCTTTATAAACAGACTTTGCCAAAAAATTATTAAGCAGACTCCGAGCAAATTCACACATCCGATGACCACGAAAATTTATCCATTCCAATGTCCAACATAAAAAAGCATCTTGCGATAATTCTTTTGTCGCATATGTAAACAAATTAGGGATCGTCAGGGCAAGAAGCCTCTCTTTCGGCGAATATATTTTCACAGCTAATATCATCCTCTCTACTCACTTTGATGTCGTAATTTTAAAAAACAGCATTGTTTTCTTTAACAATTGTGCAAAAAACTTATACTTGTATACTTACGTTGTTTTACAGCAACTTCCTTTTTTACATTGTGGTATTTTCTATATTTTAATTAAATTCTAATTTGTATTCGCTATAACAAAGAAGACTAACATACAGTATGTCAGTCCTCCGAAAACATTTATAAAATAATCATTATGATAATAATGCTATTACCGCTCCATTGAATTCAGTCGCCCAGCAATTTCAGCTTCCTTTTGAGAAATTTGTTGCAACGGGCGTTTATATTCAAACGGGTCTTTAACTTCGATGAGTTCATTTAAATGCATAACGACCCATTTGCCGCAGCATGGACAACGCATCTTTCGTTCGATTTTCCCTACAGTCTGTTGAATAAAATCGCCTCGCATATCCGCAGTAAAAGTTCTGCCGCCCATCTGCCGACAACACCTTCTATAGTACTCTATAGCATCGTCAATTTCATCGAACCGTTTGCAATGACGATTGTCCAAAGCGCCTTTGATCTTTTTATCGGTTATATGGATGTAATATAACCTTGGATCTTCACTAGGCGCTTGCAAAACATTGACCCAAGCGGAAATTCTCTTTTCCGTGTTCCAGTAAAAACCTTTTACGGGACGGATCTCCTCATCTTCATGCGTAAATTCATCTTCGAAATTGCCAGAATTGAGAGTCAAGCCAAATAACAACGCATCAGTCAGTTATGACATAACCTCATCCCCTTTCAAAACCATGCATTTGAAATGGTTCTAATCAATCACTCCACCGGAATATAACTCCCATACATCTTCAACTTTTTGGATCTCACGATACACTGATTGATAAACGTGCCCAGCTTTATGCTGTCCGGATAAAAATTGCGGGTAAGATACTGGCAGCACAAATTGGCGAGCGGAATCCACCAGAAAGTAATAATTCCCATTTCGATCTGATTTATATCGTTCGTCCAACCAACGCTGCTTCTGTTCCTTTACAAGATAGTCAATCACAGTTCCAGCCTCTTGCTGATTACACATCACCCAATACGCCGGTCGCCTTCTATTTTGTCCTAAATGGCATTCTTCCCAACAACTCAATAACTGCATTTATTTCTCACCTACACCATTCTTCCGGCAAATCGAATAAAGTACTGACGCGCAGTTTTTTTATTTTTTTCATCTCCGGAAAATACTCCGTCATATCCATGGTTTCTAGCCAATCTGCATCTTCTTCTGATTCATAACATAGGTTGAACGGATAAAATGCTTGGCGGCTTGAGGCGATCTCTTTAATAACCACAAAACCAATTCCTTGTTCATCTTCCCACCGGACTAGTTCGAAACCGTCATCTCCATACCATCCAGCATGATACATTTTTTGCATTTTATAATCGCCAAATGCTTCCTTCGGAACCAGTTCATAAATCCAATAACAGTAACCTTTGTTTAACTCTTTCATTACCGTAATGAAATCCTCCGGACAACTGATCGGGTGATATACTCGCTTTACCCCAGAAATGCCCGGATGAGAAAACGGTTCCAACAATTCCACTCCTATTTCAAACATTCTCTGCAGGTCTCGCCTAGCGGAAGGGGCACCAGGCAAAGTCACAGCAACCGTTCCGTCTTCTTTATATTCACAGGTACCATGACGACGTTTATATTGAAACTTGAATTTCATCCCAATACACCTCTTTGTACTAAGCGATACATCCTCCGCAGCCTCGGGCAATAACCTCGCTAGAACCAATTACACGATATCCTTCTCCTAAAAAACGATAAGTTAAGCGTTGGATTGCTTCCGGCATATACGGATTATGGGTATATAAAACGACGGTTGGCTTTCCATCATTGGCAACATAAAAATGCGGCTCCCAAATCAACGGTTCTTCCTCGTACATATCCCATTTTTCTGCTTCCCGCAGGTTGGCTAAGTCGATTTTACGATGCT
>CAYUNV010000269.1:3251-3890 GCA_964446265.1 uncultured Negativicutes bacterium
TCATTCGGCAATATTCGGTTAAATTCTCTACCCATTAGCTGAGAACACAAGAAAGCCGCTTGCAGATAAGACAAAGGAGATCCATCTCCCGAAATTGCATCCATAATATTCGACAAAGCTGCAAAAGGCCGAGGAAAATGCTGCGGCAATGAATTGATATCTTTCACAGACACTCGTTCGCATTCTGAAATTTTAATTGGAGCAGTTTCCGGCACTGCATAAATAACCTTGGTTCCTTGATATCCAATCCGATAGTGATATTCAACCAGCATCAAACCCAGTCTAGGTGTCAATTGGGAATATTGCAAAATTTCTCTTTGTGGAATGATATAAGGACCATGCCAGTAGTGCAATGGATGTTCGCGAGTTCGCTGCCAATTGTCCTCTTTAGAATCATTGTTCTTCACAGACTGAGAAATAATGATATTTAGCCCGGCGGCTTTTGGGGAAAACCTCGTGACACTTCGTTTTCCATCAGCCATGCGAGGTAACTTCATGTACTGATCAATCACATTAAGCCGATATTTCTCTTGTTCTTGCAATGACGAAGGGTTAATCAGTTTGTAACCATAAATTCCACTATCATGTATTCCCAAAATCGGTGTTGCCCTTTTGGACGGTACGGCACCTCATGTGGTA
>CAYUNV010000269.1:3900-4298 GCA_964446265.1 uncultured Negativicutes bacterium
GCAAGGTCATGCCATTTCCTGATCATCTCATATAATCGAAAATTATTTCTGCAATCAGTTCCCCAGGCAAACAAAATCCATTCTGCTCCCTGTATTGCTTGTATCAAACCTGCCTTCAGAGAAGGCAGGTTTCGCACCAGGGGCTCTTCTCGTTCCCACAATAAGTTTAATTTTACAATGGCATCTTTACGTTTCGATTCACATAACGGAAATAGATTGTAGAGCAGCACTTTTCCGTCTAATTCCGCCTCACGATACATTCTCTCTACAATTTGCTCGATGAGCCGCATCGTCGTATCGATGACAAGTTCACCCTCTACTTCAACTCCATCGGCTTGGAGACGTTTCCTATCACTGGCATGTTTTATCTTCGCTGTCATTGGGTTCAATAAAACAAC
>CAYUNV010000270.1:0-4236 GCA_964446265.1 uncultured Negativicutes bacterium
CGGGCAAACGAAGTACCTCTACATTCCCTTCATCATGTTCATCTTGAATATCACCAACGATCTCCTCCAAGATATCTTCCATGGCCACCAAGCCAGCAGTGCCGCCATATTCATCGGCAACCACCGCTAAATGAGTCCGTTTGCGGCGCATCAACTGCAGAACCCTGGCCACTGACATGCTCTCAGGCACAACCAAAATTTCCCGCATAATGCTCTTTAAGGATTTGGGATCCGGACCTGTCATATCAAAATCCATTAAATCACGGATATGAATCATACCAATCACATGATCCTTATCTTCTTCACATAACGGGTAACGGGTATGCCCGCCGTCCCTTACAACTCGCATATTTTCTTCAAACGTATCTTCCACGAACAAACAAATCATATCCTGCCTCGGGACCATTACCTCCCGGACAACACGGTCAGCAAAATCAAAAACATTATCAATCAATTCACTTTCCATTTTATCCAACACTCCGCCACGCTGGCTGGCACTGACAATCATCCGCAATTCTTCTTCTGAATGCGCCAACGAAGCTTCACTGGCAGGCGTTATATTCATTAAACCCAGGATAGAATTCGCTATCCGATTAAAGAGCATAATAACCGGGTAACCCAATTGATGGAATAGATACAAAGGAAAGGCAATAAACAGCATTGCTTTTTCAACACGTTGAATAGCAATGGATTTGGGAACCAATTCTCCAATCACAATATGAAAAAAGGTGATAATCGTAAAACCGATCGTGACGGAGATTGTGTGCAACAACAACGAAGATCCGGGGAAATATGCATAAATCAAGGGTTCCAAAAGAGAAGCTACCGCCGGTTCACCAATCCAGCCAAGCGCCAGTGAAGATAAAGTAACCCCTAATTGCGTAGCGCCTAAATAAGAATCAAGGGAAGATACTATCTTTAACGCTAAAGAAGCCCGATCGTTGCCTTGTTGTACTAATTCTTCCAAGCGTGTTTTTCTAATTTTTACCATCGAAAATTCTGCTACGACAAAAAAACCATTAATGAGTACAAGCAAAAACGCTGTACCAATTTTCATCACACTTACTATCGACGAGTCGATAAAGCATCTCTCCCTAACATTTCGTTACATCGTTGCTGCGCGGCATTATGGCACCTGCAGTCAAAATATACTGCAACGCACTTTCGCTGGTCACTTCCAACGGTATAACATCATCCTTACGGACTATAATATTAAAGCCGGCAGTCATGTTAAAACTCATAGGAATAAATACACAGACATGTTCCTCATTCAGTTTTTCTGCCAACGGCTCTGATAACGGTGCCATAATAAACCCCAGTACTTTAGAACCAGGGTGAGGATACGGAACCAAAACGGCATTCTTGAATAATTGTTTGGATTCCAGCATGGCGGTAGAAACCTGTTTCACAATGCTATAAATAAACTTTACAATAGGAATAGAATCAACCATCCGCTCGGCAAAGACAAAAATTTTCTGTAATAGCCAGTTGGATGACAGCCAGCCTACAATACAAATTGTAGCAAGAACAATAATAAAAGACAATCCTGGAAAATATATAGGTAAATACTGACCCAACAGCTTATCAGCCAGTGAAAAAATTTGGTTTATCACCAATATGGTTATAGTGATAGGCACGGTGACCATTAAGCCATTGATAAAATAGCGGGATACCGGTTTCATAGTTCACCCCTCTTACAAATCATACCATTTACTGTTTATCTGGTCAATCATAGCCAAAACTCCGCAAAATACCTTCCCGGTTCCGCCAATCTTTTTTCACTTTGACCCATAAATCAAGAAAAACTTTTGATCCAAGCAAATTTTGAATGTCGATGCGGGCTAAACGGCCTATTTCTTTCAATAAACTACCGCCGGCGCCAATAACAATTCCCTTCTGGGAATCCCTTTCTACATAAATCACAGCCCGTACATAAAGATCGTCATTCGGCCGAGTTGTGATTTCTTCAATATCCACCGCAATGGCATGGGGAATTTCTTCCCGTGTCAACTGCAGCGTCTTCTCACGAATTAATTCAGCAATTAACAGGCGTTCCGGCTGATCGGTTATCATGTCATCCGGATAATATTGCGGTCCTGGTTCCATATGGTTTTTCAGTTCTTGCGTCAATATTTCCAAATTCGTATGTTCTAACGCCGAAATCGGAACCACAGCTGCAAAATCATACCCGGCAGCATAGGTTTTAAGAACCGCCGCCATTTTATTTTTAGGAATTTGATCAATTGTGTTCACAGCAAGAACGACCGGTGTCTTTACGGATGCAAGATGGTCGAGAATATATTGTTCCCCGGCCCCTTTTTCTGCAGTTCCATCCACTACAAATAAAACAACGTCCACTTCTTTCAACGTATTTTCCGCCGTCCGGACCATATATTCACCCAATTTATGTTTCGGCTTATGGATGCCAGGCGTATCAATAAATAAAATCTGTGCATCCGGTAACGAAAGAACACAGACGATCTTGTTACGGGTTGTTTGCGGCTTATCCGACATAATCGCTATCTTGTGTCCGATTAAACTGTTTACCAACGTGGATTTACCCACATTAGGCCGTCCAATAACGGCTACAAATCCGGACTTATATTCATTTGGTTTGCTCATGACACACTCCTTCAGAAAGGTTTTCTTTTAAAAATGCTTCCGGCAATAAATCTGCCAACAAGAATCGTTTTATTTGATGATCCTTCGTGCATAAAATGATTTCCTGCACACCAAATTCCGCCATTACCTGGCGGCAAGCTCCGCACGGCGCGGCCGGAACCGGCGCATCAACCGCGATTGCTATGGAAGAAAACTTTCTTTCACCTGCGGTAACCGCTTGAAAAATGGCCACTCGTTCGGCGCAGATTGTTAAGCCATAAGAGGCGTTCTCCACATTAACACCGGTAAACACCCGTCCTGTATCGGTCCGGACCGCCGCTCCCACTAAGAAACGGGAATACGGAGCATATGCATTATTCCGGGCTTCCATTGCCGCTTGAATTAATTCATCATCCATATTGCTCTCCTCATTTATCCACGAAATAGGCGAGGGAAAAATAATATACAGCCGACTGCCAAAGAGGCGAGTACACTCACCAAGACGGCGCCGGCAGCCACATCCTTAGCAATCTTAGCCAAAAGATGATATTCCGGGATCATAAGATCTACAACTGCTTCAATCGCCGTATTCATCATTTCTGCACTCAAAACAAAAGCAATCGTCACAATCAGCAAAGCCCATTCGCTGCGGGACAAATCCGTCCACCAGGCCAAAAACAGCACTGCGATCATCGCGCCAACATGAATTTTCATATTGCGTTCCCGGCGAATACAATGCATAATTCCGGCAAAAGCACAGCGAAACGCTTGCAAAAGATGTTGTCGAGCCATTATTTCGCCTCAGTCCCGGCTCAAGCCGATAATCGACAGGACCCGCTCTTCTTCCGCCCTCATCACCCGACGCTGTTCCTCTTGTTCGTGATCATATCCCAATAAATGCAACAACCCATGAATTGTTAAAAAGGCCAATTCCCGTTCGATACTATGGCCATAATCGACAGCCTGCCGCTCTGCCGTTTCAAGGGAAATAATGATATCGCCCAGAAGGTTTTCTTCCGGCCCGTCAATAATTTCCGGCTCTTCCCCCTCATTCAAAGCAAATGATAAAACATCCGTCGGCATATCTTTTCCCCGATACTGGCAATTTAATTCTTGAATATATGCGTCATCTGCCAAAACAAGGCTGACTTCCGCATCCGGGTCTACTTCAAGCGCAGCGGCCGCTTTATTTAACACTGCAAGCAACATCGTTTCCATTTCTTGTGTTACCGTCATCTTTTCCTGTGCATTGCTTATTACTATTTCCATTCTTCGTTTTTCTCCTCTCTAGCTCTTTGAGCGCTTCCGGATATTCTACGCGTGGATGGAACATGCCTGATAAAATGCGGATATAAACATCTCCAATCACATTGAGATCCCGTAACGTTAAATCACATTCATCCAACTGTCCGTCATGCAAACGTTCCCTGATAATCTTCCGCACCGTTGCTTCAATCCGGTTCGCATTCGGACGGGAAATCGAGCGCACGGCCGCCTCGCAAGAATCGGCCAACATCAGCAATGCCGCTTCTTTTGTCTGCGGCCGTGGCCCTTCATAGCGGAAATCAGCCTCTATAATACATTCTCCATGTTCATTCTCCGTCGCCCGTTGATAAAAATAAGAAACCAACGTGG
>CAYUNV010000271.1:0-4234 GCA_964446265.1 uncultured Negativicutes bacterium
CGCCGACAATATCCAACTCGGAATTTTTGCAATTACTTAATGTAAAATCAATAATCCGGTACTTTCCGCCAAAATGAACCGCCGGCTTTGCCAATGATTTTGTGAGTACCCCCAAGCGGCTTCCTTGGCCTCCGGCCAGCAACATGGCTACACAGTGGGTTTTTGTCATAAGCGTTTCCCCTTTCTGTTACTCGCTTTTGTAATGATTGTTTCTAACAACTACTACCAAAATACTACTACCAACGAGGAATTTGCTTTCGTTAACGAATGCGCCTGTCCATACCGGCCAAATCAGAAGCAAGTCCCAAGAAAACAAAAACGATCCATTCTCATTGCGTTGCCACGAGTCCAAATAAACCTCGTAAATGAGAACAGATCGTTCCTGTATTCGTTGCTATCTGTTTTTTTGCCGTCATTTTGGGGTCCCGCCACATATGGCCGGACCCATCCCAAACACGGGATGCTGTTCCTGGTCGAAGCTCGGCAAAAAATGCACAAGAATCCACTTTCAGAACGATCTCTCCGGTTCGTGCGTATAATTCGCAATTATCATCCTTTCCATGATTTACGCTGGGAGTAAAAGCTTGCCAATCACCGGCTTTATGTGCCATACATTGGCTTTCGCGTTGCCAGTTTCGGTTTTTTTCTTGCTGATAGCCCGACGCTTGCTTCAAGATCCTGCCTCCTACCGTGCGCTAGATCAAAGAATGAATATAGTGGAAGAATTCGCGGTTCGTTATATGAACTCCTTCTAATTTTACTGGCAAAAAGTAAACCTGCGGGTGCAATCGAACTCAATTGCACCCGCAGGCATCCAGACAACCCGTTATTCTGCTCTATTTATGCTTCAACAATTCCCTGTTCTTTACGACGCTGTGCATTCCGGCGAATTTTGACCGTACCGACAGTAAGCAATGGGAGCACAACAAAGAGCAAGGCAAAATAGCCGATCGTCCCATAACCTTTCACAACGAGAGCTGTCAGGCCAAATACTGATGTGCCGGTACAGATAATCGCAGTCACAATAGCAATAATACTTCTGCGCAGCAATAAGCTTTCAAATATCCCCGTGCCTTTCCACTGTTTTTCAAAGCGGGCAACCGTCGAGAAGATGAACGAAATTGCGGTGCCGATCAGGGCAACGAACAAAATCAGGCTATACATTATTTTCAGCCAAGGAATACCAAGTTGAGTAGTCACATAGTAGACCGGCAACGTTTCTTTCAAAACTGCCGGCGCAAAGCCCAGCAGCATAATGCTGATAATGGCCAAAAAGCCGCCGTTTAAAATAATGCCAAAAAAACCAAACGCATTGCACTCTTTGGTTGTCGTAATCTTATGGGAAACAGAAATACAGGGAATTAAGCCAAAGACTTGGAAACCAACATACAATACCATTTTTAATACCGCTTCCGAAAAATCGTTGCCAAATGTTTCCTTCGTGGCAATGAACCGTTCCGCGTTCGGAAAGCCGGCTTGCAGTCCTAAATAGGCCAAAATAACTAAGGTGATGATTAGAAAATAAGCTTTATAGCGCAAAACCCGAATGATCAGTTCCGCGCCAAAAATCGTTAAGCAGGTCAAAATAATCCCCAGACAAGTTATACCGAGCAAGTAAGGCAGACCGAGAACATTTTGTAATAACGCGCCGGCACCGGCAATCGAAGTACTAACCGCAATCAAAATCGTCGCCATGAAACAAAGTTCAAAAATAAAAGAAAAGACCTTTTCATACGGGTGGTACAAGGCATTGGCAAAACTTTTATAATCATGCACATTATAATCTTTTGCCAGCACTAGCCCATTTCGATATGTCCAGGCTACAAGGATCATAGCAATAATCGGCAAAAACATTGATGTCCAGCCATATTTCACATAAAAATTAACTTCCTGGTTCCCGGTAGCAAAACCACCACCGCAGTGAGTTGAAAACCAAACTGCGCCAATAGAAAAAGAAATCCACAAAAATTCAAAACTTGACTTTTTTTCACCCATGCAAAATTCCCCCGCTCTTTTAATACAAATCCTGTTTTTGCTGCCAACCTTACGTGTGTCTTTTGACCTAAGGTACTTTGTGAAATTCGTATCAATTGTTATAACATTAAAAGTATTCCGATTTTTTACGCGTTCAGCCCCCCTATTTCCAATGTACGAATAGATCTGCTTTACGGTCTATTCGTACACTATTCATCCCGTTGTCTACTGATAGGTTTTTGCCTGCTCTTCGCCCCGCAAAACGCGCAAGGCGCCTTCCGCAAGCGACCCTAACTCTTCCTCGCCAGAAACAATAACTACCGGCGCCAAAGATTTTACGCGGTCAGTGATATCATTCACCACCCGTTGCGAATACGCAATGCCGCCAGTCAAAACAATCCGGTCTACCTGTCCTTTCAACACCGTAGCTAACGCTCCGATCTCTTTGGCAACCTGATAACAGAACGCTTCCAATAACAGCTCCGCCTTTGCATCACCATCGGCAGCCATTTTCTCTACATCCCGGATGTCCTTCGTCCCCAGGTAGCCATAAAAACCGCCGGATCCAAATATTTTTTTCCGCAACTCTTCATAGGTGTATTTACCGGAGTAACAAAGCTTCACCAATTGGCTGGCCGGTAAGCCGCCACAACGGTCAGGAGCAAACGGCCCTTCTTCTTTTCCGTCAATCACATCAATCATTCTGCCATTTTTATGGACGGAAAGCGAAACGCCGGTTCCCAGATGGGCAATTACCAGTCCGGCATCTTCATACCGCTTGCCCATTTCTGCCGCAACTTTGCGGGCCACCGCTTTCATATTCAAGGCATGCGCCATACTGATCCGCTCAAATTCCGGCGAACCGGAAACACGGGCTACCGGTTCCAACTCATCTACGGACACAGGGTCCACAATATAGGCCGGGATATGGAGGTCTTGCGCAAGAGTATACGCTAAAGCCGCTCCCAAATTCGAAGCATGCTCTCCCCGTTCTGCCTTCTTTAAATCCTCCACCATTTTTTCATTTACGGCGTAAGTTCCTCCGGCTAACGGTTTCAGCAGACCGCCCCGGGCGACAATTGCATT
Organism: uncultured Negativicutes bacterium; assembly: GCA_964446265.1. Classification (GTDB taxonomy): domain Bacteria; phylum Bacillota; class Negativicutes; order CTSoil-072; family CTSoil-072; genus CTSoil-072. Next base: position 3,061 of record CAYUNV010000271.1, read on the forward strand.
GAGGGAATTGAGGGGAATCGAAGCTTCCTGCAACGCAGTCAAAATCAAATCCAACCGGTAACGGCACTGGTCAAAAACGGTGGCAAAACCTTTCAACTCCGCCCCCTGATGCTCCACTGTTTTTTTCAATACTACAGTTTCGTCGTCAAAAATGGCAACTTTGGTGGATGTAGCTCCTGGATTAATTGCTAATACCCGCTTCATCTAATCTCTCCTTCATAAAGACTATACGTAAGGTTATAGGTTCTGGCATACCGCCAATATTCATTTTATATTGTAAAATATTGCTTCGTTTTTTTATAAAGCAAATTTTTCAGGGTTAGTTTTGAGAAACTAATTCCTACGCTGCCAGCCGGCCGCAAATCACAATCATTGCAACAACTGCGAAATTGCCTTGGCTGTACGCTTTACTTCGGCAATAATATCCGGCAGTATAGCGGAATTAATACGCGAGGTCGGACCAGACAGGCTAATCGCTGCCACGATTTCCTGTTTTCTGTTCAAAATCGGTCCGGCAACACAAGTAAGTCCAATCTCTAACTCTTCCTGGTCAATTGCGTAGCCAGCTTCCCGGATATGTTTCAGTTCTTGTAAAAATGCCGGCCATTCTGTTATTGTGTTTTTTGTCAAGCGCGGCAATGGGGTACCAATATACTTCCGGATGTATTCATCCGGGCAAAACGCCAATAAACACTTTCCCATGCCGGAGCTGTTGCAGGTCGAACCCGAACCAATCGGCGGTGTAAAACTCAACAATTGTTGGGTTTGGATTTTATCAATAATTAATATTTTAGGGAATTGGCTAAAACTTCGGTCTAATACAGCCATATGTACGCCTTCATTAAATTTTTCCGACAATGCCTTTAAATAGGGAGCTGCTATGACTTTTAAGGGCAATTTATCAGCAATCGTCATCCCCAGCGAATACAGTCGCAAACCAAGCCAATATTTCCCGGTTTCCGAATTTTGCTGGACAAAATCACGGCTGTCTAATGTCGATAAAATCCGGTGGATGGTGCTTTTATTCATCCCCAAACTCTTGGCAATTTCTGTAACGCCCATTTCTCTGCCTTCATTTTGCAAAAGCAACAGTACATCAATGGACTTATGAACTGATAGAATTGTTTCATCCGCCTTCGTCACATGAACACCTCTTACGCTACCGGTTTTTAGC
>CAYUNV010000272.1:0-4230 GCA_964446265.1 uncultured Negativicutes bacterium
GCAAATCAATATCCTTCTCGTAATATTTTGTGCCGCCAATTTCCCACATACCTTCGCCAACTGGATGAATATCTTCTAGTTCGCCATAATTATAACAGAACTTACACTTTAAATTACATTTGGTCGTTTTCCTAATTGCACTCAAACCAGTACCCAACAGACAAGAACGACATCCTTGGGGGAATTTGCTTTCATTTCCCACAAAAATAGTTCTATTTTCTAAAGTTTTCAAATGCCTAATTTCCGACATCAACGTATCATTTCTATGATCAATTGCTGCCTCAATTTGCGCAAAGGTAGAGTAAATGATTTCTTCATGTTTTATACTAATTTCCTCTTCCTCAGGCAATTGTGAAAAAAAATCAAACCATATCAACGCATCTTTTTTGGAAATTTTCATAACGGTTCCGCCTATCTATTTAATCTACTGTTTCTCAGGATTCGCCACGTGTGAATACCTGTGAAAAAATCAAACCATTCTTATATTTTCTTAACAAATTCAGACTTTAATTTCATTGCTCCGAAGCCATCAATGTGGCAATCAATATTATGATCGCCTTCAACCAGCCTTATATTCTTCACCTTTGTGCCCATCTTTATGGCAGAAGAGCTTCCCTTTACCTTAAGATCTTTGATTACACTTACCGTATCGCCATCATGCAACGTATTCCCATTGGCGTCTTTGACAACGTTTTCTTGGCTTTTTTCCGCTTCTGATCCTATTGTCCACTCATGAGAACATTCTGGACAAACCAAGAGATTCCCATCCTCATAAGTATATTCTGATCCACATTTTGGGCAATTTGGCAAATTACTCATTATTTTATTATCTCCATTCGTTTTGTTCTTAAAGAAGCAAGGGGACGTTCTTTTTGCAGCAAGAAGCAAAAAGAACGTCCCCTTGCTTCTTGCTTCGCATCACCAATGATACGGTTCACCCCGGTTGATCTTAAAGGCCCGGTAGATTTGTTCAACCAGAAAAAAACGGACCATTTGATGAGTAAAGGTCATCTTGGAAAACGACAAGCGCTCTTTCGCCGCCGCCAATACAGCCGGTGCCAGGCCAAAAGCCCCGCCAATCACAAACGTGATGTCGCTAGAGCCTTCAACACCGAGCATGGCAATCTTCCCGGCAAATTCTTCCGACGAACACTGCCGTCCGGCCACATCCAGCACGATCAAGTAGCTGCCGCTTCTCACTTGCTTCAACAGGCGCTCGCCTTCCCGTTCCAACGCCTTGGCTTTATCGGCTGCAGAAGGAGCGTTTGGCATCCGCTCTTCATCAATCTCGATAATTTCCAACCGGCAATACGGCCCCAACCGTTTGCGAAATTCATCAATGCCAGCGGTAAGGTATTTTTCTTTGATTTTCCCCACAGCAACAATTGTAATATGCATTATTGCTGCACCGGCATTTCTTCCAGCAATACAGAAACCGTCCGGCTGCTGCCATTACGCAGGATCTCCACATCGACCCGGCTGCCAATCGCCTGCCCGTCCAACACCGAACGCAAATCGGCCACACTGTTGATCGCGGTTCCCGCTATGCTTAAAATAATATCCCCCGTACGCAAGCCCGCTTTGCCGGCCGGCCCGCCGGCGCTTACCTGCGCCACGTAAATACCTTTGTCGATATTCCAGTCATACCCATAGTTTGCTGCTAAGCTCTTATCCAATACCCCGACACCCAAAAACGCCCTAGCCACATGTCCTTTCTCAATGATCGCCTGTAAGATCGGCCGGGCAATGTTAATCGGGATAGAAAAGCCGATCCCCTCTACTCCTGCGACGGCAATCTTTGCACTATTGATACCGACAACATAGCCATCCGCATTGACCAGCGCGCCGCCCGAATTACCTGGGTTAATCGCTGCATCGGTCTGAATCAGTTTGAATTTCCGTTCACCGATTTCCAGCGAACGGTTCAACGCGCTGATCACACCGGTCGTAACGCTGCCGCGAAATTCCAGACCCAATGGATTGCCGATCGCAATCGCCGGCTCACCAACTAACAGCGCATCGGAATCACCGAACGTCGCCGCCGGCAACCCGGCCGCATCCACTTTCACGACCGCCAGGTCCGTAGCCGAATCCAGCCCAACCACTTTCCCCGGCATGGTGCGACCATCCGCAAATGATACTGTCAACTCCTGCGCCCCATCCACAACATGAAAATTCGTAACGATATATCCATTCGAGTCAAAGATTACACCGGAACCGACACCTTGTTCCACCAAAACCTTCCGGCTAAACAAATCGCGGCTGTATGACTTATTGGCAATTCCAACCACGCTGGGTCCTACTGCCTGAGCAGCCCGAACAATCGCCGTGTTGCGAGCGTCTGAAACCGGCCCTTGCGCCGCCGGCGGTTGCTGCAGATTAGACACAGACGCAATGATTTGCGGCGCCGGTTTTGTCAAAAAGCGGTCGCCCAGCCCTAACACCAGGCCTCCACCGACCACAGCGCCAAAAACAGCAATGAAAAAATACACTGCAAATTTTTTAACCATCCGACTTCCCCCTCGCTATCCCGGCTACTAATTCCAATCCTTAGAAGGAATTACACCTGTTCCACTTATTCCTGCCAACTGGTGATGACATCAGGAAGAGTGACATGCAATTGAATGTCCTTGCCGATTTCTATTCCTTCATCATTCAAGATCCCGACAACCGTGCTCTCGGCAAGATCCCGTCGATTATTTTCTTTGCTAATATGCGCCAAAAAAACCTGACATTGCTCATCCAGGTTCAGGCGCGCCAGCGTTTTTCCAGCTTCACTATTCGATAAATGACCGCGATCGCTCAATATCCGGCGCTTTAAATGCCAAGGGTAGCTCCCATTACGCAGCATATCCAAATCATGGTTCGTTTCTAAAACCAGTCCCGCACTTCCAGCCAGCGCTTTTTTGACACTATCTGTAACAACACCCAAGTCCGTAGCCAAACTGTATTTTCGCTCTTTTTCATAAAAAGTGTATCCGACCGGATCGGCCGCGTCGTGCGACGTACTGAACGCCTCTACTTTCACCGCCCCAAAATCCATGGACTGGTACAAATAACGACAGCACTCAGGGGCCGTCTGACGGTAGGATGACATTTGCCGCCAAGCCTCCGGCCGGGCATACACCGGCAACCGGTATTTTTTCATCAACGTCGTAAGCCCTTTAATATGGTCACTATGTTCATGGGTAATCAAAATGCCGTCCAGGTCCTCTACCGCCGTATTCACTTCCGCCAACGCATTTTTGATGCGGCGGGCGCTGATGCCGGCGTCCACTAAAATATTTGCCTCGTCCGACTTAAATAAAGTAGCGTTTCCGCTACTGCCGCTGGCCAATACATGTATCTCCATAATTGCTCCTTACAGGGGAAAAAATCGATTCCCGGTTTTTGTTTTCGTAGTAAAAGGTTCGCTTTGCCTCACTTTTCTCCTGCTGAAAACTTGTTGCCCAAATCGATTTACTCCACCAACGATGGTCCGGCACTGGTGCCGATCCTTGCTGCGCCTGCGGCAATCATGGCTGCCGCCTGCTCCCGAGTCCGGATGCCGCCGGCAGCTTTGATTTTCACCCGATCGCCCACCAGCTCTTTTAGCAGTCGGACATCTTCTTCCGTGGCACCGCCCGACGCAAAGCCGGTTGACGTTTTAACAAATTGGGCGCCGCCATCGATGACAGCCTGACAGGCCTGTTTCTTTTCTTCCGTGGTAAGCAAGGCTGTCTCAATAATCACCTTCACCACTGCTCCATCCGCAGCCGCAACAACTTGTTTAATTTCGTCAACAACCGCTTCCCAACGACTGGATTTCGCCGCCCCGATATTCATTACCAAGTCCACTTCTTTTGCTTTCCGCAAAACAGCTTCCTTGGTCTCCAGAACCTTCACTTCCGTCAGATTCGCCCCTAAAGGGAACCCGATCACGGTGCAAACATTCACTTCGCTCTCTGCTAGCAGATGCGCCGCCAAATCTACATAACAAGGATTGATGCAAACGCAAGCAAAGCCATAGGTTTCCGCTTCCTGACATAGGCGAATGATATCGTCAACCGTTGCATCCGCTTTCAATAAGGTATGGTCAATATATTTAGCCAATTCCATTCTCTATCCACCCCATTTTCCCGCAAGTTAATTGTTCCATGGCAACTGTATTCCACTGTCAGATTCTTACCATTAGCCGAACGACAAAATAATCATACCGACCACCATTGCGCTGGCCGCTGCCAGACGGGA
>CAYUNV010000273.1:0-4223 GCA_964446265.1 uncultured Negativicutes bacterium
CTTTTATTGGCCAACGGCTCAATGAGCAGTAACACTAATAACGAAGGTGATATTCGTAGAGCTCTTGTCGAGCTAGACCTGGTTGAATGTATGGTGGCATTACCTGGACAACTTTTTACCAACACCCAAATCCCCGCATGTATTTGGTTTTTAACCAAGGATAAAAGTGCTAAGAACGGCAAACGTGATAGATACGGCCAAGTTCTATTTATCGATGCCCGTAACCTGGGTTACATGAAAGACCGTGTATTGCGAGATTTTAGAGATGAAGATATCCAGCAAATTGCGAATACCTTCCATAATTGGCAGCAAGAATGGTCAGAAGAAAATAACCAAGCAGGCTTTAGTTTTTCGGCAGATTTAGCGGCTATTAAAAAGCACGACTTTGTACTTACTCCTGGCCGCTATGTAGGTGCACAAGCTGAGGAGGATGACGGCATCCCCTTTGCCGATAAAATGTCCGCACTCACCAGCCAGTTGAAAATACAATTTGAAGAAAGCGGTAAACTGGAAGCGCAGATCAAAAAGAATTTGGCGGGGCTGGGCTATGAGTTTTGATTTGGTTTCGCTAGGCGATTTGCTTGGTGAAAATGGCTACATACGTGGTCCATTTGGTTCAGCTTTAAAGCGCCCTGAATTAAAGGAAGATGGCATTCCAGTTTACGAGCAACAACATGCCATCAGGGGAAATAGAGAATTTCGTTTTTACATTGACGAAGAGAAATATAAACAGTTAAAAAGATTTGCAGTTGAAAGCAATGACTTAATTATCAGCTGTTCTGGTACAGTGGGATGTATATCAATTATTGATAAGGATGACCCCAAAGGAATAATTAGCCAAGCATTGCTAATTTTAAGACCTAACATTAGAAAAATATCTCCTCATTTTTTGTATTATTTTTTCACTTCAAAAAGAGGCTTTAATGAGTTGATTAATGCTTCACAGGGTGCTGTGCAACTAAACATTGCACCTCGTGCTGTTGTTGAAAAGATTCCTGTTCCGACACCAAGTCTGGAAGTACAGCAGAAAATTGTTAATATTTTAAGAAGTATCGACAACAAAATCGAACTCAACTATAAAATCAACCAAACCCTCGAAGCCATGGCGCAATCTATTTTCAAAAGCTGGTTTGTGGATTTTGAACCGGTCAAAGCCAAAATCGCCGCCATTGAAGTAGGTGAAGATGCAGAGGATGTAACGCGCGCCGCCATGAGTGCCATCTCTGGCAAGACCTATGAAGAGTTAGACCAACTGCAAGCCGAACACCCAGAATACTATACACAACTCAAAACAACCGCCGAACTTTTTCCCGCTGCCATGCAGAATTCCGAATTTGGAGAGATTCCGAAGGGGTGGAAAGTTAAGAAAGTCGATGAGAATCTGGAACTTGCTTACGGAAAACCGTTGAAAGAAGACACGAGGCTTCCAGGGAATGTTCCTGTATATGGTTCAAATGGTCAAATTGGCTGGCACAATCAAAAATTAGCTGATGGACCTGGTATCGTAGTTGGGCGTAAAGGAAATCCAGGAACTGTCACTTGGGTGCACACACATTTCTATCCAATAGATACAACTTTTTATGCAATTTCTAAAGGTCCAGTTAAGAGTCTTTATTATCTCTTATATGTTCTCAAAAAACAAAAATTACCTCTTTTAGCAGCTGATTCTGCAGTACCTGGACTGAACAGAAATATGGTTTATATGAATAAGATGATAGTTCCGCAAAGAGATATTTTGGATCTTTTTGATATCCAGTTAACTAAAATATATCAAAAAATTCAAGTGAATAAAGAACAATCAAAAGTATTGGTAGCAATCCGCGACATCTCGCTCCCAAAACTTCTCTCAGGCGAGCTTCCTGTTGACGCGGCAGAAGTTGTGGGAGGTGACGTATGACAGAGCCATTGGAACATTTGGTGAAAATTCCTGAATGGTCGGGAAAAGCAACTGAAAGGAGTTTTGTCTTTTTTAACAACGAATTTATTAAAGAGAATATACCTGTAACACGTATTGAGTATTGGAAAGATTTCTTCAAGTTAGTTGATAGTCGCCTATTTGATCGAGTCGGCACCGAACTTATTTTTCGGGGACAGAGGCGCTGGGATTGGCAGTTATCGCCTACATTAGGGCGTGAGCCGTATTCAAAAGACGGGAATGTGACTAAAGAAAAAGCAGAGAAAATGCATGCTTTATTTCGTCAAGCAGTAAGGGGTAGACTTAATGATTCAAGTCTCGTTAATGATTCAAACCCGGATGAGTTATGGGCAATTGGCCAACATTACGGCTTAAAAACACCTCTGCTGGATTGGACTCATTCACCCTATGTTGCACTTTTTTTTGCTTTTAATGAGCAAGATCCATCTTCTGAAGGTAACGATAACTACTACCGAACAGTATATGTACTGAATAAATCCTTCGTGGAGAGCGAATGCCCAGAAATTACTGTCGTAGAACCTAAGCGTGACGACCATGGCCGATTGGTTAATCAGGCGGGACTATTTACAGTTTGTCATGATGCAACAATTGAAAATCAGCTGCTAGCATCATTAGGTAAAGACAGTAATTTTACTCAAGAAAAATTAATGGATGAAGATGAAGGTCGCTTTCCTGAAATTTTTGCAGATTATATTTGCAAAATATATATAAAAAACGAATTTCGGCATGAATGCATTAAACATTTGAGAAAAATGAACGTACATCATGCCAGTTTATTTCCTGATCTAATTGGCGCTTCTGATTATTGTAATCTGATTATGGCTGAATGGATCGAAGCCCTAGAGACTAATAAACAACATTCTGCTGACGCTGAGCCAAAACTAGAAAGTACTGGTGTTGTTTCCAAGCTAACTCCTAAGTTAGATGTTTCTGAGCAAGAAATAGGTAAAATTGGGGAGATGTTACGCTTCCCCGGATCCCATAAACAAATGGAAAGTGTAAAAGTTTCTATGTTGGCTAAAGATTTGGCGAGTGAAATAAAGAAGTATCAATACACTGACTGGCAAAATAGAGACAGTGTAAAAGCCACGCTACGTATTATTATTAAAAATTATTTGCGAAAGGCGGGATATCCAGAATCAGCGAGAGATAATATTATTTCAAATATTTTGACTTTTTATGAGTTAAGGGAAGATATGCAGCAGGAAATGAAGGATGAATGAAGAGCAACTAGAACAACTCTGTCTCAATTGGTTTCATGAAAACGGTTGGGAGGTGCTATACGGTCCTGATATCGCTCCTGATTCAGGCAACTCCGAACGCAGAGATTACCGCGAGGTAATTTTAAAACGTTATCTACAAGAATCGTTGGAGAAAATTAATCCACATCTCCCCTTTAATACCATTGAGCAAGCTATCGCCCTTGTTTTAAAGCCTGAAAGTCTGGATCTGATAACTAATAACCGTGCTTCTCACCGCATGTTATTGGAAGGGGTACCTGTTGAATATCGTAGAGATGACGAGACTATTCACGACCGTGCTTTTTTAATCGACTTTGAAAACATTGCTAATAACCGTTTTTTAGCAATAAATCAGTTCACCATTCAAGGAACAAAACAACCGCGTCGCCCCGATGTGGTCTGTTTTATTAACGGCTTGCCAATTGCAGTATTAGAGCTTAAAAGTCCTAACGATGAGAACACCGGTATCTGGGATGCCTTTAATCAGCTGCAAACCTACAAAGATGAAATCAGCGATCTCTTTGTGTTTAATGAATCATTGATTGTGAGTGATGGTTATAACGCCCGTATTGGTGCGCTGACTGCGAATCAAGAGCGCTTTTCACCCTGGCGTGCTGTCAAGAATGAAGATGATAAGCCATTGTTGGAATGGCAGCTGGAAACCTTGGTGCGGGGTTTTTTCGACCGCGAGATGTTGCTTGATTACATCCGCTTTTTTGTGCTTTTTGAAAACGATGGTGGAGCAACCATCAAAAAAATCGCCGGTTATCACCAGTTCCATGCTGTGCGAGAAGCAGTAAAAGCCACAATCATTGCTGCACAGGAGCCGAAAGGTGTGGCAGAAAAGCGCGCAAAATATGGTGATGAGGTAGTGCCCGGTAGCAAAAAGGCTGGTGTGGTGTGGCATACCCAGGGTTCGGGTAAGAGTATTTCTATGTGCTGTTATGCCGGTAAGTTGTTGCAGCAACCGGAAATGAATAACCCGACCCTGTTAGTGGTAACAGATCGCAACGACCTGGACGGTCAACTGTTCCAAACATTCTCCA
>CAYUNV010000274.1:0-3305 GCA_964446265.1 uncultured Negativicutes bacterium
CTTTCCTTGAAAGAACCGCTTAAACAAGTTGGCGCAAAAGACCAGGCGAAACTGGCCGCTGCCAACGATCTGGCCAGAGCGAGAAATGAAGAACTGTTTTTTTGCATGAAAATCAACAGCCGGGCCGAAGAAACACTGGCTGCGCTTAACTACGCCTCAGCCGATGTGAATGCGCGAACAGCACATCTGATTGTTATGGCCGAAGCAATCCGGGAAAAGACGCTGCGGCGGGCGGTATTGCCGGGCGATACCTTTGAGCAGTTGCAGCACAGTAAGTCGCAGTATTACCGGACTGTTTTGGAAATGCTGAATCATGAAGAAATATTTCTTCATTCGGAAATTGAACTCGTGAGTTTCGTATATCCTGATGGGTTGAAATCGGAGCCGCAACAGCGGATTATTCTCATTAGCGATAACAATGATGCCCGTAATAAACTGCTGGCGCCCAAATGGTTGGATGCTCGAGACAGCCAAGATGCTGTGAGCCTGCCGTTGGATTTTTCCCTTATCCCGAAACTGGCCGTTCCCACGGTTGCGTTCGGACCGGCGGAGTCCGTAAGCAAAACGGAAAAGACAAAACAGACCGTCCTTGCTTTACAAAAGACGAAGGCTGCAGTTTACGTGTGGGATGCCCGGTCCTTTTTGCAAAGCAGTACGCGAACAGAAGAACTGAATCAAATTGTTGCCGCTGGTTTTTCTCATATGCTGATTTCGTTTACCAAGCAGCAAATCGATGATTCTTCTTCGCTCTACGCCAGTCGAGAACTGGAAGCTTTGCTGGCTGCCGCCAAGGGCAGGGGAATCCGGGTAGACCTATTGCTGGGCGATCCTACTTGGGCGGAACCGGAACACAGGGGAGAACTTTTGCTGCTGGTCCAGCAAATGCAGAAATTTGGTTTTGCCGGACTTCACCTGGACATTGAACCGGATTCTTTGCCGGACGCGGCAAACCGCCGGGCGGAGCTTCTCACAGGTCTTGCGGATACGGTAAAAGCGGTCAAAGAAACTACGAAGCTGCCTGTAGCCCTCTCGATCCATCCCCGTTATTTGGAGGGTGAATTGGGCGCGGTTGCTGCTGCAAAATTGCTGCCGCTGGGGTTAGAAGAAGTTGTCGTTATGCTGTATTCCAACAACCCGCAATCCACAGGCCGGAGAATGGCGGCAAATCCGGATGTGTCGTTCGCTTTAGCGCAAAGTGTGGAGCCGAACATACCATCCTTAGAAACTTACGCGGGTCATGCCCGGCACGAATTCGACGGGGCAATGCGTCTGTTAGAGGACCAGTTGTCCGTTTATGGCTTAAAAGAAATAACCATCCAGTCATGGGAAGATTACCGGAAAGGTGACATAAAATAAAATGAAAATATCATTTTCTTCAGATAAAAAAGGCGATGCCGCAATCGAGAATAATGTAAAACTGCCTTATGCCGCATCGAAACGGGCAGTTCCGCAATTCCGTTGGTTTCTTATCCTGCTGATCGTAAGTTCGCCGTTCATCATCCTGTTGGGGAAAATGCTGTTGGATTGGTTGTTTGTAACTTCTCCGGGCACGATTTGGATGGAGAAAAAAACAGTCAACTCCATTGAAGCCGGGACGGTAGAAAAAGTATTGTATCGCCGGGGCGAAGCAGTGCCGCCGGATGCGGTTTTATTGCGAGTGAAGCGGAAATTGCCGGAAGCGCGGTTGGAACAAATTGCCCTTTTGGAAGCAGAGCGGGAGGCAGTGAATAAAGCAGAGGTGAATCAACCTTCTTCTGCCGTTGCGCAGGGCCGGGATGTTTCCCATGAAATTTTCATTGCCCAGCAATCGATTGCCTATTATGAACAAGCGCGGGATAATGCAAAACGGCTGTTGGAACAAGGGGCCGGTACTCGAGCGGAACTGGACAGCGCGGAAAACCGGCTGAGGGAAGCCAAAGCATCCTTGGCATCGTTGGTTTCGGCATCTGCTGCGCCAGTGGCCAGAAATGAAGCGCCGATCGTGAATCCTGTGCGGACTTCCCAGGTAGAACAAAGCATTAAATCATTGAAAAAGATGACGGAAGAGTATTTTGAGATCAAGGCGGGGCAGGGCGGGAAGGTCAGTTCCTTGTTCGTATCCGAAGGGCAAAGCTTTTCCGCCGGCGAACCGCTTGCGGTGATCGTTAATACCGAACAAGTCCACGTGGTTACGTATGTTGATCCTAACGACTTCAAATACATAAAAATTGGCACGGTTGCGACGGTCAAAATGCATGGCAGCGGTCGGAAAGTCAAAGCCGTTGTCGAGCAGCCGCCGGTATCGGCCGATAATGTGCCAAACGGGATTTCGGAAAAATTATACCCGATTACCATGCGCGGCGTTCAGCTTTATTTGAGAGTGCTTGATCCATTACATGAAGAAGAAACAATTGACGGCCTGCCGGTTGTGGTTGAATGGTGAGAGGAGAATACACTATGGATAAAATCGTACGATTAGCGCTGAGTGGAGAATTGATTGCCTCGCCGGATCAATTGGGCGGCAGTTATACTTCGCTAGACTGTTTGCTGGCGGAGGTCAAAGCGCCTTCGATTATTTTGCTGGACGGACTAAAACCGGGCGACATCCATGGCTTGAAAGAAACGTTCCATGCCTTATATCATTTGCGCCGTTCGGCCGCATTTTATGCTGCGCCGGTTTATTTTGCCAAATCAATGGGAAATCTGGACGCATTTGCCGATGGGATCGGCAGTACCCGGCAGGAAATCTATGCTCATGCCAAAGAGATTCTTGCCAAAATCGGCAGCGCGGATGCCGAAAAGACGGCAGACAATCCGGATTTGCGCCTGCTTACTTTTTTATATTGCCGGGGGGATTCATTTATGTTGGCGCCACTGGCGCTTGCCGCATCGCCCTGGATTTACGAATATCCGGTTGCGTTGCTGGTTGGCGATTGCTTCGATGCGATTGCCCAGCAGACCTTTTGTTTCGGGGCGATTGCCGATAAATTTGTGTTTAAAGGAACGTTGAAAAGTTCGGCGGAATGGCTGGCGGATTTATGCGCGCAAGGCTTTTTGACGGCCCATGAATTAGTGGACCGAATCCGCCTCTGCCCGTATTGCCAGACCGGCAATTTAAACTATATTGATTCCTGCCCGATTTGCGGCAGTATTGATTTTGCCAAAAAGAAAATGATCCATTGTTTTACCTGCGGGCATGTAGCTCCGGATGAAAACTTCAAAAACGGCATGATGTATGTCTGCCCTCGCTGTAACGCGGCCCTCCGCCATATTGGCAGCGATTATGACCGGCCTGTCGAATCGTATTTATGCAATACCTGCGGACA
>CAYUNV010000274.1:3315-4209 GCA_964446265.1 uncultured Negativicutes bacterium
TTCATCGATCCGGACGTGAAAGCGGAGTGTCTGCACTGCCGGAAAAAATCAGCGCCGCAAGACCTGCTGATCCGGCAATTGTACAATTACAGCCTATCGGCTAAAGGGAAAAGAGCGGTGGTGACGGGAAATATGGATTTTGCCTTTTCATTGTTTGACGCCAACCGCAATGTTGTTCCGGTGTATTTTTACCAATTAACGGATTGGCTATTGCAGATGAAAACACGCTACAGCGACGAAGATTTTTCGTTGTTATGCATAAAGCTCGGAGGCCTTGAAATCGTGGAAAATTTGGTGGGAATCACCCGGCTGCGCAAGTTAGTCGACGAAATCGCGATCCGGATTCGCGAGCTGGTCCGGGTAACGGATATCACAACCAGCACGGGGGCCAATACGTTTTGGCTGCTGCTGCCGCGTACAAACAAGGAAGGTGGTGAACTTCTGGCGTCCAGAATAGCCAAACTTGCTGATTTGGTTTCTTTAGAAAATGGGGAACACATTACAATTCGGGCCCAATGCTTCTCTCTTCCGGTCGAATATGCGAAAAGAGGGCCGGTGGCCGAGCTGTTGATCAGCGAGTATGAAGCTTCTGTTGCCGATGCCGGATAAAGCCTTTGCTGACTTCCATACTGCATACTTTATATGATTTGACAATATCTCCTTTATGGAATGTTGATGTTTCAGCGGTATTGCTGACCTTGATGCCGTTGGTCCTGTTTTTTGAGATCCCCATGACGCTGTTTACGCTGCTGGGGATCATTAAATATCGATGGGAGCGAAGCATGGAAGGGGAGCGGCAACCGTATTTCCCTACGGTTTCTTGCATTGTAACCTGTTATAACGAAGGCATTGATATCGCTAAAACGGTTATTTCTCTGACGGAACAAATTTATC
>CAYUNV010000275.1:0-1977 GCA_964446265.1 uncultured Negativicutes bacterium
AAGCAAACGGATCAACACAGTCAATGCGCCTGCGCCGACCGCAAAAATAATTTGCCCTTTGATCGTAATCGGGATGGTAACCATATCCGTCGCCATGAAGAATGCGCCCAGGATAAGTCCGCCGGACAGCATGTTCAGCAGCGGATCACCGGTAAATAAGCCGGCATGCCCGCCAAAGGCCCAGGTGAGAAGTCCAACCGTGCCGATCATAAATACCGGCACCTGCCAATTGATATAACCGCGATAAATTAAATACACGCCCCCGAGAATGAGCAGGACAGCGGAGGTTTCACCGGCGCTTCCGCCGCGGGTGCCAAGAAACATGGACATATACATCTCAGACTTGTCGCCGAAAAATTTAACCAGTGCATCGTAACCTTGCAGCTTCAAAATTCCCAGCGGAGTAGCTGCGGTTACCGCATCTACTTTGCCGGCCCAACCGGCCGGTGTCGGCCATGTTGTCATAGCGATAGGCCAGGAAGCCAATAAAAACGCCCGTCCAATCAATGCTGGGTTAAAAATATTATACCCAAGGCCGCCCATCGTATGTTTGGCAATCCCGATAGCCGCTATAGAACCGATCACAGGAATATACCAGGGAATATTGGCCGGAATGTTCATAGCCAACAGTAAACCGGTCAAAAACGCACTGCCGTCATTCACGGTAACCGGTTTGTTCTGCCATTTTTGGATCAGATATTCCGTTGCCATGGATACTGCAATACAAATGATCAAAGTCCGCAATGCCGGCATGCCAAACTGGTAAACGGAGAACAGCGCTGCCGGCGCTAATACGGCATTAACAGTCCACATGATTTTAGCGATGGATTCATTACATCGGATATGCGGTGATGCGGATACCGCCAAAGTTCCGATTTCCAACTTGCTTTCTGCGCTCACTACCGCACCTCCTATTTCTTGGCGGCCATAGCCGCATTTTGTGCTTTACATAATTTCACATAGTGTACGATATTCCGCTTTGCCGGACAAGTATATACACAAGAACCGCACTCTACACAATCCAGCAAATCATACTCTTCTTTGGCAACCTGGAATTCATTGCGTTCGCCCAAGATGCTCAGCATGCTGGGAATTAACCCCATTGGACATGCTGCTACACAACGGCCGCAGCGAATGCATGGACGCTCTGGTCCGATGTCTGCTTCTGCTGCCGTTAAACAAAGAATACCGGAGGTCCCTTTGATAATCGGCACATCCAAGGTCCGTTGCGCCATACCCATCATCGGTCCGCCCATGATCACTTTCGACGGAGTTTCTTTGAAGCCGCCGCAAAGTTCAATCGCTTGGCCGAAGGTTGTGCCAATCCGTAAACGCAAGTTCTTCGGTTCAGCAACAGCGCCACCGGTTACGGTCGTCACCCTTTCAATCAAAGGAATTCCTTTTTCTACCGCGTTGGCAATAGCAACGACAGTACCTACGTTCTGTACGACTACGCCTACATCCATTGGCAAGCCGCCGGAAGGAACTTCCTGGCCGGTGGTAACCCGGATCAGCGTTTTTTCCGCCCCTTGCGGATATTTGGTTTGTAACGGCATCACTTCAATGCCTGTACCGGCAGTCACTTTGCGCAGCACGGCAATGGCATCCGGTTTGTTTTCTTCAATACCGATGATGCCTTTTGTTACTCCCAAGACCTTCATGGTAATTAAACAGCCGGCAATCACAGTTTCCGCCTCTTCCAGCATAACCCGATGGTCCGCCGTCAAGTACGGTTCGCATTCCGCCGCATTTAAAATGAAGGTATGGATTTTCTTTTCCGGCGGCGGTGACATTTTTACATGGGTAGGAAATGTCGCTCCCCCCATGCCAACCATCCCGGCTTGCCGGATAATGTCTTTCAGTTCGGCTGGTTCAAGCGTCTTCCAATCCCGTTGCAGAGGCAGGCCTTCCACCCACTCGTCATTGCCGTCGCTTTCAATCACAACAGCCATGCAAGTGCCGAATACCGGATGCGGA
>CAYUNV010000275.1:1987-4202 GCA_964446265.1 uncultured Negativicutes bacterium
TCAGTTACTTTTCCTGAAATAGACGCATGAATCGGGCTGGAAACAAAAGCTTGCGTTTCTGCTATAACCTGCCCCTTTTTGACTAAATCGCCCACCTTAACTACCGGTGCGCAAGGAGCGCCAATGTGCTGCCTTGTTGGAATAACTACTTTTGTTGGTACCGGCGCTGTCTCTATTGCTTTACCGGCCGAGTACCCTTTGCAATCGTTTGGGTGTACACCCCCGCGAAAGCTCATTGTCATACTTTCACCCCTTCAGTCTACGAAGTGAGATATGCGAAAACATCACATACCATAAGTTTGTTTGTTGGAACTCATGACAAAATGCGGATGATTACAGGCTGCATTGCGACATCAGAACGAGATGCACGGTCAAAAACCTTGATATAAAAGACTGCAAATGCAAAAAAAATAAATCCACCCACTAATTGAAACCATGTAGACTCGTACCCCGTCTTGGCAGCCAGCCAACCACCTGTCATTGCTCCGGCAAAAGCGGCAAGCAAAGGAAGCACATAAACAATGAACGCAGCTTTCAGCATATTCACTTCTTGAATTTCGATCACAACACGCTGTCCGATCTTTGCGTCTAACGGATTGCGGGCGTCCAACACAATAGCCGAGTTGCCCGGGCAGGCTCCACAATTTTCACAATCGTTGTGCCGGCTCGTTTTTACCCTGGCCATATCGCCGCGTGTTTCAATCACAATTCCCTCTTGCTGCTTTTCCATAGTCCTTATCTTCCCTCTTTTTCAAATTGCTTCATAATGAGGTTATGCCGCTATTGTTTTGTGATACAAACAATTTAATTAATCTTCGCGTAAATATGCAAAAATCCTTCTTTATAGATAAAGTTATTTATTTCACTAGCACATTTGTTTATTTGGCATACACATTGTCATTACATACAAGCCAACAAAATTCCACCAACAACAACCGCCGTAACACCGGCGGCAGAATGAATACTCTTGCTATAAGAAAGAATATCATTTTCCTGATCTTCTTGCAACGCCATATCGGCAACAATCCGAGGCGCTATCGGCAGATACGAAATGCCACAGGCGCCAAACATCGGATTTACTTTTTTTGCAAAAACACGGTTCATTATCTTGATGAATAACACGCCGCTGGCCGTATCAATCACAAGCGCCAATATGCTTAGCACGATCAGAATGGCAACCTCAGGCCGTAAAAAAGAGCCGGCCCCCATTGTTACGCCAATCAAAAAGCCCAGCAGGCCGGTACTCAACCGCATCCATTTACTTTTTGTTTCCGCCGAATCAGGAATTAGCAAACCACTTTCCCGCAGAAGGTTGCCTAACATGAACATGCAAGCCATCATCAAGGCAAACGGAGCAGTAACACCAATCAGCAGTACAACACCAACTGAAAAAAAGATCTTAGTTCGCCGTGACACAGGTTGTTCTTCTGCCATTGGATTGATTTTAAAACAGCGCTCTGTGGGAGTTGTCAACAATCGGATCAATGGCGGTTGAATAACCGGCAGTAATAAAGGGGCTAAATAAGCCAACAAGGCAAGCGGCGCTAACAAGCCTTGCGAAAATTGCGTTGCAACATAAATGGCAGCAGGTCCATGTATAGCACCAAGAATACCAATCGCTGCCGCTTGCTTTTCTGTGAACCCTAAAGCAGTCGCTGCAAACAATACGGCAAATAAACCGAAATTCGCCGGGATGCTATAAATAAACGAAGATGGCCGTCGCAAAAAACAAGAAAAGTCACTCATTGCGCCAAGCATAAGCAACAGGATTAACGCAAGCGCTTCCAGAAATAATCCGCCTTTTAACAAAAAAGCGACCGGACTGGTTTCTGTAAGTATCGGCGTAAAAGGAAGATTGGCTAAAATTGTCCCAAACCCAAACGGCAGAAAAAAAGCCGGCGAAACATCCGTCTTAACAGCCAGCAGAATCAAAAATAATCCGATACAATACATGATTACGTTATCGACTGTTACAGCCATAATTCCTACGAACAAATGGTCCATGATTTCCCTTCCTCCAAAAGCAGCTAAAAGCAAACCGCACGGCTGTATTTTTCAGCCGTGCGGAATATTTGTTGCAAGCAAACCAATCAGCCAATCACTGCCAACACTTCACCCGGTTTCACATTTTGCGCTGCACTGACATGGATTGATTTTATCGTTCCCGCTACCGGCGCAGGGATCTCATTTTGCATTTTCATCGCTTCTAAAATAA
>CAYUNV010000276.1:0-3090 GCA_964446265.1 uncultured Negativicutes bacterium
TCAATTCGTTTAATGAATGATAGTTGGTTCTGTAAAGCTCTTCTCTCTTCATCGTCGAAAAAAATGACTCCATGACTGCATTGTGCTGTGGTCTTCCTGATGGAGAAAAGGATTGCTTTACACCGCAGCTTTTGAGCAGATTCTGAAATGCATGCGACGTATATTGAACACCACGATCGCTATGAAAAATCAAGCCGGCTTCAGGTCTGCGAGAGGAGTAAGCCTGCTTAAACGTAGCTGTGATGAGCTGCGAGCTGTGTTTCTGTGAAATCTTATGGGCAACAACCTTTCTTGCATATAGATCTATGATGGCACAGATGTAGTGAAATCTTGATTCATACTTATAGTATGTTACATCGCTGACCCAAACCTGATTGGGAGCATGGACCGAAAACCGCAACTTTAGATGATCGGTCTTTTTTTTCTCTTTGAATTGTAAATAATCCTGTTTTGCGTAATTCTGAATACTTTGCAGATTCATTTCCTGCATTAATTTGGCGACCATTTTATCACTCACTGCTACGCCTCGTTCTGACAAAATCGCTCTGATTTTTTTCGCTCCATAGATTTGGTCATTATCTTCATATACCTGACGAATCAATTCGCTTAAGTGATTTCTGCGAAATTGGTAACTGTTATTATCTTTTTTGCTCCGAAAGATATGGTTGTAATAGGTGCCTCTATCAACATTCAGGGCTTCACAGAGCGTATAAACGCGGTATTGCCCATGAAGCTGAGCCAACTCGTGTAGTTTCTCTTTCAATGGAGCGGACACAGTGCAATTGACTTTTTGCAGTATCTCTATTTTTTGTTCGAGACTCGTTATCTGCTGCTTCATTTTAGCAAATTCGTTTGCGCTTACTGCATATTCAGTGTCAGTGTCTGTTACTTTGTATGGTCTAACCCAATCGTAGAATGTGCTTCTGGAAATCCTAGCTTCCATACAAATATCCGTTGCCGACCCACCGTTGAGATACCTTTGGATCAACTGATCCTTTTCTTCTTTACTTAGTTTCATGATTTCAATTCCTCCTTCATTTGAAAAAAGATAGATATGATTAGAATTGTATGGTTAGGAAATGAAATCATCAAGTGTAGTGCAGAGCTGGGAGATTTGAATTGAACGCAGTTATTACAAAACAGAAGCTATGGCATACTTTCCTAGAGAGGCGTTGTTAAAAACTATATTCATTGTAGATTTCGATAATATTTGGTATAATTAGACAACGGTTGGCCAAGTGCCTTTCCTCTTAAAACATACTTTCGACACTTGTAAACCGTACAGGAATATCCTTGCACGGTTTTTAGTAGTTTATGGCGTAGATAAATGTCGATTTTAGATGATTACAAAGAAATATATGCAAAAGAAATTGTCCAACAAAGTCGTGGGGGTGGCCTTGGCCTGGATGCGTCAGAATGACATCGTGCCTGTTCTGTACGGCGTGTCGACCAAATAGAACACGGATAAGGGAGGCGAGCAAATGGCTACAACACCTGAAACAATTCGCAGAATTGATTTATTTTGGATTAACTTTGTGTTACAGGAGAAGATTATGAGACTTATACACTTTTCAGTTACAAATTATCGCAGTATTACGACTGCTCATAAAATTCAAATGAGTAATATGACTGTCCTAGTGGGGAAAAATAACGAAGGCAAATCAAATATTTTGAGAGCATTGTCATTGGCGATGGATATTATGAGATATTATTCTCAAAATCCACGTATTTCACATATGACAATCAATTCATTAAGGATACGATATACTTGGGAATCGGATTTTCCGGTTTCTTTACAGGAACGAATGCCAAAGGGTAAATCATCTATAGATTTAGCATTCGAATTGACAGATGAAGAATTACAAGCTTTTAGAGCTTCAACGGGTATTCGCTTAAATAGCAACTTGCCCATTCGCGTTTCTTTGGACAAAACAGATGCTATAATTGATATCCCCAAACGAGGCACGGCAGCATTTGCAAATACCGCGAACAAACAACGAATACTTCAATTTGTATGCGATAAAATCGATTTTAATTTTATTCCTGCCGTACGAACGGATAGTGATGCTATCAGAGTCGTTGAAAGACTTATTGACAGAGAATTATATGTGCTTGAGGAAAACGCCGATTATATAAATGCAACGGCAACTATTGAGCGGTTACAACAAGAGATTTTGGATAATATATCAGGACGTATTACCGTTCCGTTACAAACATTCCTTCCTTCCGTTAGGAACATGAATATTCATATTCTGAAAGAGCAACGGAGAGCAGCCTTACGACGCAATATAGAAGTTATTATTGATGATGGAACCCCAACTTCAATTAAATCCAAAGGGGATGGGATAAAAAGCTTAACGGCTCTTGCGATGCTTAATATTTCAAATCGGCCTGACCGAGTTTCGGTTATTGCTATTGAAGAGCCAGAATCTCATTTGCATCCAGAAGCGGCAAGGCAACTATACAAAACGGTATCGGATTTATCAGAAAATTACCAAGTTATTATAACTACTCACAGCCCATTGTTCGTTAACAGAACAAAATTACAAGAGAACATCATCGTAGATGGAGGAAAGGCAACACCTGTAAAAAAGATAAAAGACATTCGCGAAGTATTAGGCACAATCGTTTCTGATAACCTAATTAACGCGGAGCATATTTTAGTGGTTGAGGGAGAAGAAGATAAGATCGTTCTTGAAAAACTTCTCCCCAATATGAGTGAGAAGATAAAAAGAGCAATGCATAACGGCACTTTTTTAATTGACTATGTTGGCGGCGCTGGAAACTTACCATATAAACTTTCGCTGCATAGAAGCATTCAATGTAAATATCATATTCTTTTAGACGACGATGACGCTGGAAGGTTATCCGGAGAGCAGGCAGAAAATCAGGGTTTTGCAACAATTAGAAATATTACATATACAAAATGTAATGGTTCTCCAAATGCAGAGTTGGAAGATTGCTTGGCTGTAACTGCATATAAACAGGCGATTTTAGGCGAGTTTGGAGTAACTCTTGATGTGGGCGAATTTCGAGGAAATGGAAAATGGTCGGACAGAGTAGCATCTTGTTTTCAGTCTCAAGGTAAGC
>CAYUNV010000276.1:3100-4168 GCA_964446265.1 uncultured Negativicutes bacterium
TGAATCTACATAAACGCACTTCGATAGATGTACTTGTTGCTGCCTTAGAAGAAATGATTTAACTTCATTTTCTCATTGATAGTGTTAGGACAAAAGGTGTTCACATGGAGAGATATATATTAGCCGCAATTATGGTTGTGTTTGTAGGAAGTCTAATCTTTCAAAGGATAAGGAATAAGCTACCCAACACTCTAAATGAGGGACAACTGACTATAAAGCACAAACTGTCTGTCGTGAATGCCCCGGCAGACGAGTTGAAGATTTGTTTTGAAATGCTGCTCTCCACAACACAACAAATTGACCAAACATAACTCATGGAAATCAAAGACAGCAAAGTTTTAGCACGGCTTAATAATCTTGTACCAGAAATTTTACAGACCGGAACAACAGCCGGTAATGCGATTCAAGGCAATGCGCAAATATGATATCAGGGTATTATTCTGGTTGGTGCAAAGCTTACGCAAATCCAATACGGCCACTAGCAAGCAAAATCAAGTGACAGAAGTGGCTTTTTTTGATATTATTTGTAATAAGAGATATGCTAGCATACTGTCAATGATGCAGATTTGTTCCATATCATAAAGGTGAATCATATGCATATACCCAGTGCCCGTGTTTATAATGAAATGCGATCTGAGGAAGCTTCTCTCTGGTATGTTCCTGCTAATGAGGGGGAAGACCTAGCATTTCTTATTAAGGCACCCACCTCAAGCATTAAAGCGCTTATTGCTGGATGTCCTTTGCAACTGGTTTTCGGTAAAAAAGATACTTATCTTTGTACAGGTGCCCAAATATTGGATATGCCGGACTCTCCCATTATCATTTCTGGATTGCAAAGAGAAGCCGAGGAACATAGTTCCCTAATACGAGCTCTTAAGGAAAGAACTTTTCCTGTTTTCTTGTTCAATGAAATGGATGTCTGTCTAGCGTGGACGAATATTAATTTGACAGAAAAAGGTGCATATAGTGTTTTAAATTTCCTCGACGAGGAATCACAGTTGTATGTTGGCCCTTTCACAAATGAAGCGTCTTATGCATTGGACTGCTTTTGCTTTTCTACGGGTAATA
>CAYUNV010000277.1:0-4147 GCA_964446265.1 uncultured Negativicutes bacterium
TAAATGTGTCCAAAATGTGTCCAAGCATAAAAACAAGGCCTGTCGAAAACGACAGACCCCTTGATTATACTCCTGTCTTATGATGTTAAAACTGGTCGGAGCGACACGATTTGAACGTGCGACCTCTACCACCCCAAGGTAGCGCTCTACCAAGCTGAGCCACGCCCCGACTAACAAAACATATTGTACCTTTTTTTGGTTCGAATGTCAATATTCCAAGCTACTCTATAGCCTGAAGATATCAAACAAGAACTTGGGCTCCTTCCGTATCTACCTGCAACAACAAATAACTTGCCTTAACATTGTGGACAGCAAAGGCTTTCACCATGGCTTCACCAATTTCCCGGTTATTTTTTTCCGTAAAAGCGATAAGGCAAGGTCCTGCGCCGCTAATTACGGATCCCAAAGCGCCTGCTTCCGATGCCGCCGTAAAGACAGCTTTCATCCCGGGAATTAACACTTCCCGATAAGGCTGATGCAATTTATCGTCAAGCGCGCACGTCAAGTAATCGTATTTACCGCTGCACAAGGCACTAACCAACATCGCCGTCCGGCTTACATTGAAAATCGCATCTTTTAAAGGAACATTCGCCGGTAAAACCGAACGCGCTTTATGGGTTGATAAGGCAAATTCCGGAACAGCAACAACCATCGACAAAGGACGAACCGGCGAAAAGTGCATGCAATGCACATCTTTTCCGTTTGCTACGCTGATTGCAATCCCGCCGAATAATGCAGGCGCCACATTATCGGGATGTCCTTCCATTTCTGTTGCCATATTGAGAATGATATCATTGCTTAACGTACTACCCGTTGCAGCGTTCGCCGCGACTAAACCACCGACAATTGCTGCAGCACTGCTCCCCAAGCCGCGTGATAAAGGAATTTTGTTGTCCATTACCAAACGAATTCCTTGATAGGGGCTATTAACAGCAGCCAAAACCTTGCGGATAGCTCGAATAACGATATTTCGTTCATCCTTGGGCAAACTGTTGCTTCCTTCTCCACTGACCAAAATTTCAACCGGACCTGACACGGAAAGTGTAAGCTCCAGTTCATTGTAAATCGTACAGGCCATCCCAATTGTATCAAAACCGGGTCCGCAATTCGCGGTAGTTCCCGGTATGCGAACTTTTACTGTGTTAACCATAGAACCTCCCAACTTTTCCTTAGCACGGCCTTAATAGCCCGCATCATTCAGAACTATAAACAAAGCAAACTGTTATTTAAAATAAATTAAAATATACCACAACAGAGATAGATACTTCCGGTAGAGTTTACTCCGCCTATGTTGGTCTTTATTTATTCTTCTTCAACCCGTATCACACTCTGTACTTCGCGCACTACCGACATTCCTGCCAAAGAAGTGATAGCCAACCGTAAATTGGCGGTGGAAACTTTGTAAGTAATCAAAACCAATTCTGCGCAAGCGTCAACCTTGCGTTTTTGAATAACGGAATTTAAGCTAACCTGTTGCGCCCCGAATGCTCCTGCTATGGCAGCCAAAACACCTGGTTTATCTTCAACCAACAAACGTATAAAGAATGGCGACTCGGTCTGATCAACCGATTGCAGTGGTTTTTGATCATAGCAAGTACAAAGTATCCGGCTGCTGATTCCATGGTGAATATCACGGGCGACATCAATGATGTCAGCAGTTACTGCGCTAGCAGTCGGCATTTGTCCCGCGCCACGCCCGTAAAACATCGCTTCCCCTACTGCATCCCCTTTAATATATATTGCATTAAATACATCATTCACGGCTGCCAATGGATGAGTAGAAGCGATAAAGGCAGGGTGAACCCGTACATTAATACCATTTCCATCGTCCTTTGCAATGGCTAACAGTTTTATTACATAACCAAGCTCACTTGCATACTCAATATCTTTCAAAGTAATATTGGTAATTCCTTCTACGTAAACATCATCGACAGAAACTCTTGTATTAAAAGCAATGGAGGCTAAGATGGCGATCTTACGGGCAGCATCTAATCCACCGACATCAGCTGTCGGATCTGCTTCCGCATACCCTTTGGCCTGCGCTTCCGCCAAAACTTCATCAAAATCAATGCGTTCACGGGTCATCTTCGTGAGCATGTAGTTTGTTGTCCCGTTGACAATTCCCATGACTTCTGAAATTTTATTGGCAGCCAAACATTGTTTTAACGGACGAATAATAGGAATTCCGCCGCCGACACTGCCTTCAAACAAAAAATCTACTTGTTTATTTTCCGCTACTTCAAATAGCTCACGACCATAGCGGGCAACTACATCTTTATTGGCAGTCACAACATGTTTTCCCGCTTCAAGCGCTTGCAGCATATATTCTTTGGCCGGATGTTCCCCGCCCATAACTTCTACAATAATGGAAATATCATTATCATTCAAAATATCGTCTATATTATTTACGATGAGATTTGCATCAATGTCTATGTTCCGGGCTTTAGCAGGATTGCGAACTAATATCTTTTTAATTCGTACAGGCGCGCCTACTTTTTGTTCGATATTGTCTGCATTATCCGATAATATCTTTATTATTCCGGAACCAACAGTCCCAGCACCAAGCAATCCGACGTAAATTGGTTGATTGGTTGACATAGCTTATTCCTCCCCATTATGCTTGTGCCAGTATTTCTAACCGCTTTACTCCTTCTACCATCCGTAATTTATCCAACAACGCTTCAAGGTCAATAACCAATCCAGCCGTTTCAATGGAAATAGTTGCATTAGCAACTCCCTGTAAAGGAATCCCTTGGTTAATTGTCAAAACACTGCCATGATCACCGGCAATCGTGTTCAAAACACGGGATAATACTCCAGATTTATGATCCAAAAGCAGCGCCAGTGTAACAATTTTCTCTTTACTGGCTTCATAAAATGGAAATACGTCATCTTTATACTTGTAATAAGCACTGCGACTCAATTCCACTTTTTCGACAGCTTCATTAATTGTCTTCGCTTCACCGCGTTTCAGAAGATCTTTTACTTTAATTGTCTTTTTAATTGCTTCTGGTAAAATTTCTTCTCGTACGAGGTAAAAATTTGATTTTTGGTTTCCCGCCATAACGCGTCCTCCTCAGTGTTCTGCAAATGGATACTAATCTTCGTACAGTAGACATTATATCTTGTGCGTTGTAAAAAAACAAGATATAAATTAAAAAAACCCGGCTTGCGCCGAGTTTTGATATCAAGACCATGCATAAACTTATTGTAGCTTCCAGCCGCCTGTATCAATAACGACTTCTTCCATTTCATGCGTTTTACTGCGGGTCATTAATTGAAGAACGGCTTCTTGTGGCGATTTATGCTGATACAACACTTGATAAATCTGCTCGGTTATCGGCATCTCCACTTGAAACCTTCTGGCCAATTCATGTGCAGCTAATGTTGAACGTATCCCCTCGACAACCATATTGGTTTGTGATTGCACTTCCTCAACCGTTTTTCCTTGCGCAAGAAGAATGCCGGCGCGCCGATTTCGACTATGGCGGCTCGTACACGTAACCATGAGATCCCCAATGCCGGATAACCCGGCAAACGTCAGTGGATTAGCCTTCATAGCCATTCCCAAACGTGTAATTTCAGCCAATCCACGCGTCATAAGCGCAGCCTTGGCATTATCGCCGAATTCCAGTCCATCTGCTATCCCGGCACCAAGGGCAATAATATTTTTAAGCGCCCCACCCATTTCTACACCGATGATATCCGGATTCGTATAAACCCGAAAATAAGGCAACATAAACGCATCCTGGACAAATTCGGCAACCCATCGGGAATCAGCAGCAACAACAGCCGTTGTAGGTTGTTTTCGCCCCACTTCTTCCGCATGGGTTGGGCCGGACAATACAGCAATCCGACCAGCCTGCAGAGGCAACTCTTCTGCCAGTACTTCCGACATCCGTTTTAATGATCCCAGTTCCAACCCCTTTGCCGCAGATACTAAAATAGCTTTCGCATCAATAAGGGAGCGAACGCTGGCGGCCGCTTGACGTATCGCATGAGATGGGGTCGCAAAAATAATTAAATCGGCATCACGGGTTGCCGCCGTCAAATCATGTGTAGCCGTCACCGATTGCGGTAATACAAAATCCGGTAAATAATCATTATTTTGACGGGTTATTTGGATGCGCTCAGCAAGCGTTGCATT
>CAYUNV010000278.1:0-1028 GCA_964446265.1 uncultured Negativicutes bacterium
ATTCGAACCTACGACCCTCTCATTACGAATGAGATGCTCTACCAGCTGAGCTATACCGGCATTTGTACGTTGACATTATATCCTAAATAACCGTCGGCTGTCAAGGTTTCTGTCCGGGAAATGCCAGCTAAATCTCACGCCCCTTTTTGCAAAAGCAGATCCCATTTCGGGACAAAACGTGGCATAAACACTGAACCATGTCCCAGCGTACAATTCACATTCCGAAATATAAGGATTTTCCTCTGTGGCACTATACTTGCAACATCGAGTTAGTAATACGTCGCATCGAGAGGAGGCCGCAAAAGTCATTCGCAGCAGTTAGACAAAATCATCGTTGCAGCAATCGAACTTGCCAAGTGATATAGTGATCTTCTGAAGCCAGTTAACAAATCATGTACATCAGTTCTCATTACGAACATTGGAGGGACATGAGTATGGAAACAAAATGCAATCGCTGGTTCGTCCTTATCGCAACAATTATTGTCAACATTTGCATTGGCGCAACCTATGCCTGGAGCGTATTTGCGCTGCCATTGGGAAAACTTTTTGGTTGGAGCGGTCCGACCGTTGCTTTGGCATTTACAATCACCTTTGTTGCCGGCCCAATTATTATGATTGCCGGCGGCATGCTGCAAGACCGTAAAGGGGCAAAATTCAACATCGTGCTAGGCGGTATTCTTTGGGGTTTAGGTTTATTTCTTACCGGCTTCATTTCCAGCCCCGAAATGCTTTATTTTACTTTTGCCATTATTGCCGGGATCGGCGGCGGACTTGTCTATGCCGGCAACGTAGCCAATACCAATAAGTTTTTTCCTGATAAGCGGGGCTTCGCCGTCGGCCTAGCGGCTGCCGGATATGGCTCAGGAGCAATGATCGTGGCTCCGATTGCCAGTACTCTTATCATAAACTATGGCGTCCTCAACACTTTTAAAATCTTAGGCATTGCGTTTCTTGTCATTATTCTGTTGTGTTCTTTAATCATTAAAGCTGCACCCGCCGGCTACAAACCAGAAGGCTGGACTCCTCCG
>CAYUNV010000278.1:1038-4139 GCA_964446265.1 uncultured Negativicutes bacterium
CCAATGCAGGCCGAAGCGGACCGGTTGATAAAAATTGGAAACAAATGCTGCAGGATCCTCTTTGGTATGTCATTGCCTGCATGTTTGCCGTAGCCGCGTTAGCCGGACTCATGATTTTAGCGCACGCTTCGCCTATTGGCCAGACCATGTTTAATTTGCAGCCGCAGACAGCGGCCTTCTATGTTAGCTTGATCGCGCTGTTTAACGTCGGCGGTCGAATTGTTTTTGGCTTTACCTCGGATAAAATCGGACGACAAAATACACTGGCTTTGATTTATGCCCTTTCCGCCTGCATGCTGTTCTTTTTGTCCAACACAACATCTCCACTCGGGTTTGCGGTTGCCGGGGCGGGGATCGGCGCCGGCTTTGGGGGCGCGCAAGCTATCTTCCCGGCAATGATTGCCGAAAATTATGGGACAAAAAACGTCGGCGTGAATTACGGTTTTACCTTTGCCGCCTTTGGTGTTGCGGCGTATTTTGGTCCGATGGTTGCCGCCAATGTCGCAAAAGCCAGCAACGGCATTTATACAGAAGCCTTTTTCATCGCTATGGTCTTAAATATCATCGGAATTTCCCTGACCTTCGTATATCGGCTGGTAGAAAAACGGAGCAAGGCGCTGGCCTTAGAAAGCGCTGCCCAACAACCATGCAATACCCCCGAACCCTGATAATTAAGCCAGTCAAAGAGCCTGGTCATGGATACCAACTAGTATCCAGAACCTTTACCCGTTTGATTTATCGTCCCGGTCTTTTTTCAGCCAAACAATCAACCCGATAATAACCGCTACAGCGATTGCCACGCCAATATCATGGCCAACAGCGTTCATCACCTGCCACCGCTCGCCCAAGACCATACCAATATACACAATGGCGATAGTCCAAGGAATTGACCCCAGCAGAGTATACACCACAAACTTGGGGAAATTCACTTTCGCAAATCCGGCCGGCAGGGAAATAAAGGTGCGGATAAACGGCAACAGCCGGCCAAAAAAAGTCGCTGCTAATCCGTAACGGTCAAACCAGCGCTGGGCCATTGCTAATTTTTTCGGAGAAAGAAGGACATATTTCCCGTAACGGAGAACGAACGCCTGTCCTTTATAGTAGCCTAGCAAATAGGATAAAATCGACCCGAACAAGCCGCCAAGAACGCCGGCAATAACAACCCAGAAAAAATCCAGACGGCCTAAGTAAACGAGGTATCCGGCAAACCCAAAGATCAACTCACTGGGAATAGGGATATTGGCGCTTTCTAAAGCCATTCCCACAAAAATAGCCGAATAGCCCCAGCTCGCGATAGAATCGGTAATTAACTGCCACAACTGTGTCATCTGCTCACTCCTCGTCCGAACATTCCGGATCCACTCTTTTCTCTTAAGCATACACACGAAAATCAAACATTGTCAACATTCGCCGGCCGCCTGACGGCAGAAAAACAAGACCGCCTTAAGTTTTCCACTTAAAAGACGGTCTTGTTTTTCATTCTTATTACCCTTACGGCTTCACGGTTTCTTTATAGACTTGTTTGCCATCTTTAATTTCAATGATAACCGCACTCTTCACGGCATCATGCGTAGCATTCATGGTCAAATCACCGGTAACGCCTTTGTATTCTTTCGTTGCCGCAATGGCTTCGCGGATTTTATCCGGTTCCGCGCTGTTAGCGCGTTTGATCGCGTCTACCATCACATACATTGCGTCATAACCAAGAACGGCCATCGCATCCGGAACTTGTCCATATTCTTTCTTATAGGCATCAACGAATGTTTTAGACGCAGGGCTGGTATCTTCTACGGAATAATGGTTGGTGAAGTACGTATTGTTCATTGCAGCGCCGCCAATTTCGATCAATTTCGGCGAATCCCAGCCATCGCCGCCCAAAATCGGTACGGTAATGCCCAGTTCACGCGCTTGTTTCACGATCTTGCCGACTTCTTCATAATAACCCGGTACGTAGATCATTTCCGGGTTTAACGCTTTTATTTTGGTCAGGACGGTTTTGAAATCCTGGTCTTTCTGTAAATAAGCTTCTTCCGCTAAAATTGTTCCGCCGCCCTTGGTGAATGCATCGGTAAAGAATTTTGCCAACCCTTTGCTGTAATCGCTGCTGTTGTCAATCATCACAGCTACCTGCTTCACTTTTAAACTGTTCAAAGCAAAATTAGCCCCTACAGTCCCTTGGAACGGATCGATAAAACATACCCGGAACGTGTAATCTTTTACTTTCCCGCTTTTGTCGTCAACAGTTACTTTCGGATTGGTCGCTGCCGCTGTGATAAACGGAATTTTATTCGCTTCCGCTACCGACGCGCCGGCAATCGCGTTCGAACTGGTGGTAAAGCCGGTAACTGCAATGACTTTATCCTGGGTGATTACCTTGGTCATTGCATTAGCCGATTCGGAAGGTTCACTCTTATTGTCAGCCGTCACGAGTTGAATTTGTTTTCCCAGAACCCCGCCCTTGGCATTGATCTCTTTCACCGCCAATTTCGCCCCATTGGCAGCCGCGGAGCCAAAAGTGGCGGTTCCGCCCGTTAATTCATAGACCAAACCAATTTTTACATCCTTGCTTGCACCGCCGCCGCAACCGGCTGCCAGGCCGGCAATCATAACTAACATTAAAAAGAAAATGCCCCATTTCGTGAATTGTTTATAACTCAAAACACATCGCCTCCTCTTATTTTTTCCATTGCGTTAACAAACAACAGCGGCAGCTCCCCCTTCCAAGAAGAAAATGAAACAGCAGAAACAGGTTCGTTGCTTTCTTACTGCGGCTCATACAATAAGAAAGCGAATAAAAATAAAATCGCTTTTTAAAGACCCTTGCGGTAATCTTTAAAAAGCGACATTGCTTTTGCGTTTTGTAATTAATCATAATCATAGTACAAGTTTCTAAAAAAATCAAGGCTTGTAAAAAAATTTCCTGCAAAAAGCTACCGCCTATAGCTGATCGCAGTATTGCTCGCTTGTCAGCAATCCGTTCACATCTTCCAGGTTCTCCGGTTCAATCAAAACCATCCAGCCGGCACCGTACGGATCCTGGTTTACTATGCCCGGCTCGTCCTCCGCTGCCGAATTAACAGCGACAATTTTCCCGCTTACCG
>CAYUNV010000279.1:0-2300 GCA_964446265.1 uncultured Negativicutes bacterium
CATCAGATCATACTGTTGCAACGAATGTTGCTTACAATTACGCTGTTTCGAACGGTCTTCAGGATAATGCGCATGGAGGCACGGATACTTTTTCAGCGGTACCAACGGATAATTATACTTTGCCTGTGACTGTTACTCGAAAAGTGACGTTTAGTTTTGCCAGGATATTTGGGATCAATGAGACGACTGTTTCAGTGACAACTGTGGCTCGTTGTAGCGTACCCAATTCTAGCAGTGGTGCTTTGCCGCTTGGTATTGATGAAACTCAACCACTATCAACCACAGAACCGATTCATTTGAAGATGTTTGATAAAAAGACCCCTTGGGGACCCGGTAACTGTGGAATACTGAGATTGCCGCAAAATGACCCTATGGTTACGCCGTATACTTATGTGCAGGCCACCAATCCTCAATTAAGACTTTGGGTGGATGGGGCGAGTGGACAAGATCCGACTGGATATCCGTATATTCTGAAAACAGGGCTTGAGATTGATACGCAGCCTGGAACGTTGGCAGACATATCGTGGAGCTACTGGGAAGGGAAGGACGTTATCGTTCCAGTTTGTAAATTGATTGAAGCAAAAACCTCAGGTGAGGTGCATTTACAAATTGTAGGATTCGCTATATTTCGCATTACTACAGTTACTGCTCATGGTGCAGATATTTACGGTATCTTCAAGGAAATGATTAACTCCAATTTATCATCTGGCGGTGGAACTGGTGCCAGTAATTATAAAGGATGGTCTTATACGCTTAGCAAACAATGAATTTAATAGTTACTTATGAAACAAACGCATGCTATTGGATGCTTTTTGAATATCAATTACATTAGGAGCATGTTGAATTATTGTGAAGATAATTTAATTTGAATGAGGCTGGCTCCAACGTTTATTTAAGAATTAATCGAAGATAAAACGTGGTCCGGTCTTTTTCTTGTTTTAGTAGGTGTCATACTGGAGGCTATCATTTATGTTTCGTTCCGTATTGCCAGAAAACAAACTTTTTACGATTAAAATCTTGCTAACGGTCACAATCTTTTTATTGTTTAAAGGCAGTTATATGTTATATAACGCTAATATTGATGATTTAACTTTGTATGATACAGATTGTTATATGCGCCTTGTTCGGGTACAGATGTTACATGATACAGGAGCGTGGTTTGATAATACAATTTATCGGAGTAACGCTCCTTTTGGTGAAACTTTGCATTGGTCAAGATTATTGGATATATTGCTACTTTTGGGGTCTTATGCGGGAGCCCTATTTATGTCTTTTCAAAAAGCGTTGTTTTGGTGGGGGTATATTATTAGTCCAGTTCTGATGATAGCCAGTGTTTTTGCTTTGAGCTGGGCCGCAAAGCCGCTATTTGATAAAGAAAACAGAACTTTTATTATTTTATTTTTCTTTTGTCAGTCGGCGATAACATCCTATTATTTATTTGGTAGGCCAGACCACCATAGTTTACACTTATTTTTATTCATTCTGCAAATTGGTTTTGTTCTGAGAATCTTATCAAGAGAAAATCAAGGGTCGAGTTATCCATACCTTTCTGGATTGTTGGCTGCTATTGGGATGTGGATAAGTGTTGAGACGCTTATATCAGTTTTTCTTATCACGCTTATTTTAACCGTATTGTGGCTTGTAAAATCTCGATATTATCTCCGGTGTATACAGCAGTTTTTTTTGACATTAACTGTTTGTTCTTTTGCATTCGTTTTTTTAGAAAGATCTATTTTCAATTGGCATGTTGTGGAATATGATAAAATATCGATTGTACATATAGTAAGTTTTGCGAGCATTTGGTTCATTTTTCGATTGGCTGCAAATCGTCTTGAAAGCAAACAGTGGTCTAGTTTTTTTTGCATATTATTTTTAATGATGGGGACTATCTTGGGTCTTTCAGTTTTATTTCCGAACCTATTGAAAAGCCCTTATACAGCAATCGTAGATCCCAGAGCGCTTTCCTTGTGGTTGTCTAATATTCAGGAGGCACAGCCGGCATCCTTTAAAGATCCTTATAGGGCAGCGCTAAGCATTGCTTCTCTTGGAAGTGTTATATGGGCTTTGCCATATGCTTTATTTCCATTTATAAAAAATCAAAAAATTACAGCAGAATGGCTATTTTTCAATACCAGTCTATTGTTTTTTTTAGGTCTGTCTTTTCATCAAATTCGTTTCAGTACTTATGCAGAAATAATTGTATTATTTCCCATGATATATCTCTTGGATATGTTATTTAAGCGAATCAAAAGTTTGCGAATTCTTTTTCTGCAAAGTCTAGCCCGAATTCTTGTTATTGC
>CAYUNV010000279.1:2316-4136 GCA_964446265.1 uncultured Negativicutes bacterium
AATATTAGCGATCGGACACCAAATTGCAGCTTGGGCGATACTGGCTCCGGTTTATCCTTCTGTGTATTTACCGCCAATCCATGATTTGAGTTTGTATCTAAATCGTTATGATAGTCCAAGAACGCTATTGGCTTGGGTCGACTTTGGACCACAATTATTATACGAAACAAAACATAATGTAGTTGCGACGCCATATCATCGTAACAGTGCAGGGGTTCTGTATTGGTATGATGTAATGACAATAGAAGATGATACAGCAGCGTATGATCTTATCAGAAAACGTAACATCAATATGATTCTTATCTGTCCGCGAGGATCAGAGAACACTATGCTAGCTGCTGTAAAAGAAAAAAATAATTTTTATAACCGCTTAAAAGCAGGGTATTATCCCGAGTGGTTACAGCCGATTTCGTTACCCGAAAACATCAAGGAAACATTTTATCTTTATGAAGTAATTGGCGGTGAGCGTTAAATGCTCCATACAGTATTATCACGTTGTCGGATTTTTCGTTATGCAATTGTTGGCGGGATTGCTTTTATTGCCGATACCACTACTCTCTATGGACTGACTGCTTTTGCTCATTTAAATTATCTGTTGTCGGCAGTTGGCGGTTTCATGGTGGGATTAGCCCTTAGCTATTTATTGAGTTTACAATTTGTATTTCATGATATTAAACATAGGACAAGATGGACTTTTCAATTGTTTTGCATTGTCGGACTTATCGGCCTGGCATTGAATGAATTGATTATAGGAGTTTGCACTGAATTCTTTGGGTTGCATTATATGTATTCCAAGATGGTATCCGTGTTCCTTGTTTTTTGGTGGAATTATGGAGCTCGTAAAAAGATTTGTTTTCAGGAGGAAAAAGTTAATGGCCAATGTAATCTGCATAGTAGGAGCTGGTCCGGCCGGTTTGACAGCCGCTTATGAGTTGGTTAAGGCTGGAAAAAAACCGATTGTAATCGAAACGGATGATCAAGTTGGAGGGATCGCGAAGACGGTTCTTTATAAAGGAAACCGCATGGACATTGGCGGACACCGTTTTTTTACTAAATCGCAACGAATAATCGATTTCTGGAGGGAAATATTGCCGTATGAAACGGATGACTATAAGCCTACTGAGCATGAGAAGATCATGTTGCTGCGGAATCGGCTGTCACGGATATTATTTTTAGGTAAATTTTATAGTTATCCGGTCTCTCTATCAGCGTCCACGCTGCATAATCTTGGGATAACTCGTGCTATTACGATAGGTCTTTCGTATTTAAAAGCGATAGTATTTCCAATCAGGCCAGAAGTATCTTTGGCTGATTTTTTTACCAATCGATTTGGCAAGGACCTGTATGCCACTTTTTTTCGCGATTATACGGAAAAAGTCTGGGGTGTTTCTTGTAAGGAGATACCGAGCGAATGGGGCGCGCAGCGAGTTAAAGGTCTTTCGATAGCAGAAGCGATTTTTCATGCTATAAAACAAATGATGCAAGTGCAAAACAAGAGGGTTGAAACTAGTTTAATTGAACAATTTCATTATCCCAAATATGGCCCTGGTTTTTTATGGGAAGAGGTTGCGGGGCGAATCGTTAATGCCGGAGGAGATATTCGTTTAAAAACAAAAGTAACAGGAGTATTAGCTTCGGAAAAAAATATTGAGGGCGTTGTTATTGAAGATGAAAAAGGGGAGAAGCAACAAATAGAAGTCGATGCATTGTTTTCTTCTATGCCCGTAAAAGAATTAATGACTATGCTACCTGATGTTCCTAGAGGTATTCAAAACATTGCTGAAGGATTACCATATCGTGATTTTATTACTGTAGGAGTA
>CAYUNV010000280.1:0-4130 GCA_964446265.1 uncultured Negativicutes bacterium
CGTGAGAGCACCAGTCAGCGCCGCCGTGATAATTACTTTCTCCATTTTTCCACCCCATTTTTATATTTGATCAAAGC
Source organism: uncultured Negativicutes bacterium (assembly GCA_964446265.1). Taxonomy (GTDB): domain Bacteria; phylum Bacillota; class Negativicutes; order CTSoil-072; family CTSoil-072; genus CTSoil-072. Next base: position 78 of record CAYUNV010000280.1, read on the forward strand.
TTCGTGTGGAAATTCAACAACTGCCACAGACAGCCTAAACCACATTGCCTTGCGCTTTGGCGCGAATACCAAGCGCACGTTCTCCCCTACTATGCTAAATCATACTCGTGCGCCAACTCTTCTTTGCGCAATACCCTGAGTCCACCCAATGCAAGGGATTCCAGTTCGTTTTCACCCGGATAAATAGATACAGGCGCAACAAATTCCACTCTTTCTTTGACCCAGCCCATAAGCATTTTTGAATGGGCGAGTCCCCCAGTCAAGGCAATGGCATCCACTTTTCCCTTTACAACCGTCGCCAACTCACCAATCGCTTTTGCAATTTGATAAGCCATTGCTTCAAAAATCAACGCCGCCTCTTCATCGCCGTTTTCTATCCTCTCTTGTACCTCGATAGCGCTGTTTGTACCCAAGTAAGCAGCCAATCCGCCATAGCCGCGCAGCATTTTGCGCATCGTTTGAAAATCATATTCACCGGCATAACACAAATCAATCAGCGGACGGCAAGGAACACGGCCTGCCCGTTCCGGCGAGAACGGCCCTTCGTCATCGGAAACGATATCGATCATTTTCCCCTGATGGTGCAGGCTGGCAGTAATCCCGCCGCCCATATGGGCAACAATCAGGTTCATATCGGCATAGTTTTTTTGATAAGCTGCCGCGGTCATTCTAGCAACAGCCCTCATATTCAAGGTATGCACCATGCTGACCCGCGGCAAAACCGGCATGCCAGATATCCGGGCAATAGGCTGCAGTTCATCCACCGTTATGGCATCATATATATAGGCCGGAATTCCCACCGACGCAGCAATCTCATAGGCGATTGGGGCCGCGATATTGGAAGCATGCTCTGAGGACGGACGATGAATCAACCGATCAACCATTTTTTTATTAACCTGATAAGCACCGCCTTGCAAAGGGGGCAGTGATCCACCCCTAGCGACAATTGCCGATAATTCACTAACACTGAAATTATTGGCTTCTAAAAAAGACAGCACTGCTTCCTTGCGAAAATCATATTGTTCTACCACGGATTTATACTTCGACAATTCCGCAGCAGAGTGTTCGATGCTGCTGCGGAAAATTTCTACTTCGTTTTCGAATACGGCAATTTTCGTGGATGTTGAACCAGGATTAATCGTAAGAATTTTATATACTTGTGCTTGAATCATTCTTCCCTCTCCTAATCATCAATAAGTAAACACAGCGATATATCACTACTATGAGCCAACGCCCTTTCCTCTCGCTCAGACTTCAGCAGGCACTCGCTGCCAATACCAACGCCATATATTTCTCCTCCGCAGTTGCCGATCGGGAGCTAAGGGCGATCGGGATTTTCGCACCGACAACAAACCCGGCGGATTTGAACCCCGCGGAATACATTAACGCTTTTGCAAGCAAATTACCGGCAGTAATATTCGGCACAATCATCAAATCTACATCACCGGCTACCGGACTGCAATAATTTTTTATTTCACAAGCTTCCTTGCTGACCGCCAAATCGTAAGAAATCGGGCCTTCAATGATGCAATCAGCGATTTGTCCCGCCTGCCACATTTCTTTCAGCTTGCTTGCTTCCACACTCTCAGGAACTCTGGGATTAATATCTTCTGCCGAAGACATGACCGCAACTTTCGGCATTACAATTCCCATTTTTTTCATGGCTGCAACAGCATTTTCAATAATTTGTTTTTTATGTTCTAAGCTAGGGTAAGGATTTAATGCGACATCACTAACTGCAAACAATTTGTGATACGTGGGGACTTCCACAAAAGCAATATGCGACATAACACGATCGGTCCGCAAGTGATTTTCTTTCTGAAGCATAACTTTCATTAATTGAGGTGTTCCAATTTTTCCCTTCATAATAAAGTCTGCTTGTTCGGAATTAATCAATTGCGCCGCTATTTGCGCAGATTCTTCCGGGCCCACAGAATCAATGATGACAACCTCTTGGGGGGAATGGTCTAATTCTTCTAAACATTGAATAATGGCTTTCCGGTTGCCCACTAATATCGGAGTAACAATATTGTTTTTTTGGGCCAACAACACTGCCTCTAAGGCATGGCTGTCTTCCGCTCCAACCACCGCAACCCGTTTCCGCTCACCTCTATGGCTGGATTGCTCTATCAATTCAGCAAAATTTTTAATACTCATAATAACACCCCCTGCTTATTTATTCCGTTGTATATTATGCAATCGCTAGCCGAACTTTTCTCCAGCTCGACTCTGTCGGGATATGCCGTGCCTGAGAAATCCAGCTAACATCAACTTCCAATCCACCACCACCCAATTCATGGTATTGCAATTTATATGCCAAGGGATAATTGCCAATCCATTTATAGTTAAAAACAAACAACACCGTGTATCTATAAGACTTTTTGGGTCTTTCCGATACACGGTGTTGTTTGTCATCTTTTCAAGCCATTTTTTCAATATGTTATTTTAAACTTACATTTATTCTTATCCTATTGGCAAGAACCTTGTTTTATCCAGAGGATCAAGCTTATGTAAGTTTATAATTACATTGTAATTATAAACTTACATAACACAAAGCATAATCAATTTATTGGGCTAGTATCGCCGAAGCTTTCGCCAAAGTTTGTTTAGTTTCAGCCATCAGTTCCTCAATAATTTCAGCTGCCGGTTGAATTTTCGTTAACCCGCAAATGCTTTGCCCGACATTGACATACCCATCTTCCGTATTCCCTTCAACCGCTGCCCTTCGCAGCGTCCCTGCCGCCAATTGGTCCAACTCACTTTGAGCGATACCAGAAGCTTCCATTGATTGGAATTTATTGGAGAACTTGTTTTGCAAACCGCGAACAGCGTGTTGTTTTCCATAGCCTGTAACGGTCGAATCGCTGTCTGTCGCACGGATAATTGCCGCTTTGGCGTCATTATGGATCGGGCACTCTTCAGCCAGTAAAAACCGTGAGCCTATTTGGACGCCATCGACTCCCATCAACAGCGCTGCCGCAATCCCCCGTCCGTCTGCAATTCCTCCAGCCGCAATGGTTGGGATTTTTATTTGCGGAATAATATTGGTCAATTGGGCCATCGTAGTCAAAGTTCCTACATGGCCGCCGGATTCCATTCCCTCAATAATAATGGCATCAACGCCATTGTCTTCCATCTTTTTCGCGATGCGTAGATTCGGGACAACCGGAATGACCTTGATGTTTGCCGCCTGCAATTTTTTGATATACGGCGTGGGATCGCCCGCCCCGAAGGTTACAAAGCTGATCTTCTCAGCAATGACCAGTTCGATAATTTCTTCCCGGTTGGGAGACATCAGCATAATATTAATCCCAAAAGGTTTATCCGTACTTTTTTTCGCAGCGGCGATTTCTTGTTTGACCCATTCGGTTGGCCGGCCGCCCGTGCCAATGATTCCTGCCCCGCCGGCTTGCGAAACAGCGCTTGCCAGTTTTGCATCCGAAGACCAGGCCATGCCTCCTTGGAGAATAGGATATTTTATGCCAAGCAATGTGGTAATTCGCGTGTTCATGAGATATCACTCCTATATGTCAATAAAATGGATTCAACGAATATCATTACGATCGAGCTTTGTTATTTCCCTTTATCCAAATTCAGTCTTTTAATTTTTTGATACAATAGCGGCCTTGCAACTTTCAACAGTTCTGCTGCCTTTGTTTTATTTCCCTTGCAAGTTTCCAATGCATTTTTAATGATTTCTTTTTCCGCAAGATCTTTAATAATGCCCAATTTTTGTTCCAAAGATAAGTTTCCGTCTTCTTTAATTAGATTGAAAGCGCTTCTTTTCTGGATCCGCAACGCCAATGTATCAAAATATTCCATTTTTAGCGGACCGGATATCGCAATGTTGGCCGCTCTCTCCAATGTGTGTTCCAACTCCCGCACGTTTCCCGGCCAGTCATGGTGTTGAAAAAGCTGCAGTGCTTCTTTATCTATACCGGTAATTTTCAAGCTAAGGCGATGGTTGATTTTCGAAAGAATATGTTCAGCCAGCAGAGGTACATCTTCAATCCTTTCACGCAGCGGTGGTATCTTAAGCGGAACCGTATTGAT
>CAYUNV010000281.1:0-442 GCA_964446265.1 uncultured Negativicutes bacterium
ATTGTTCCGGGTCTTTGAATTGTACCATTTTAGGAGCCGATTTTTATGACTCATTGTAGAATCTATAGAAATAATGATTTATAATTATCTTAATTTGTTATGTGGTGACTATGGTAATTCGCTAACCTACGCCAAAATCAAAGGCGCACACCTACAGAAATGAGGGGAAACCTAAATGAGCGAAATGGATAGTCTGCAAATTGAACTAAAACCGTACAGCGGAACTACTTTTGATACTGAGTATGACCTCGACAGAAAAATCTATGACTTGGATAGCAAGATAGATTTGTTATCAAGCCAAGCAGACACATTTGACTATTTGGTTTCTGTTGGCAGTGGAGTGCTGTGTGGGTTGCTCGATATTCTTTGGGTTGGAGAATTCAACTTGGAGCGCGGTCGTAGTATCGCAAGCGATAAAGTAGATGGTTTCGTAACAAAAACG
>CAYUNV010000281.1:479-4123 GCA_964446265.1 uncultured Negativicutes bacterium
CAAATTCCTTGAAAAGAAGTTCTCAATACCAAGTGACGGCAATACGCCTAACTTCGGCGGAGGATTACAACACCATTTGCGCGATTTCGCACACCACCCCACGATTGTAGGGCTGATATTTTCGCTTCTAACACAGTTCACTTACAAATCATACGGGACGAATACAAGTGGCATTTTTATGATTGTGGACGTACCTGAAGCGAGCAAAGCGTTCATCGGAACTGATGTGCTATCAAAAATACTCTTCGGCACAATAACATGGTTCTTTCATCTCGTGAGCGATGTGGCCGGTTCGAGCGGTTCGGTTGGCAAAAGCGGCGGCACCGGAATACCCGGCCCCCTGCTTGCGTTGGCTAAAGAATTGTCGGCTCTACCGATTTTCAAAAACATGAACAGCGGTGACAATTCACTATCAGTGTTTCTATCAAAACTCTTTAACGGAACTTTACTTGCAAAGCGCGATGAATCCGACAAGATTATTAAAGATACTGTTCTAAAGTTTGATTTGCGCGGTGAACTTGGCGTCGGAATCGAACTCGGTCGGCAGGCGATTCCTGTCATAGCGAATGATTGCATTGTGAGAACATTTTTCTTCATTCGCCGCCTTGCAATTGAAATAAAGGAAAACGATATTCGCTCTCTTGTAGATTTGAAGCAGATTGATTGGGAAAAAGTAAAGCCTCTGAACAACCCCACAATTGCCAGAATGCTTACGATTGCGACGGGCGTATTTACGACAATCGATGTTGGAGAGGCAGTTATCACTCAAAAATACTGGGTGTCTATTAACTATGTCGGCGTTGGGCGTTTCGCGGTCGCTATCGGTGAGGATGTATCTTGGTGCCTGAAAGCCCGAAAAGTAAAGGCAATCAAGCAAATGTATGATGACATAAAGCGGTTCGCATACACGCAAGAAGACGATGATCTCTATGAAAGGATAGGCACAGATATGAAGAACGACAAACTCGGATTAACCGTTGAACAGACAGAGATTTTATATAACCTCGAATACTACAAAACCGTGAATGACATCCGAGCCACGAAACTACCGATTAACAACGACGGAATAAAACACCTGAAGCAGGAATGGCTTGACGAGTGGAAAGAGCATATCTCAAAGGGTTATGCGAGCTTCTTACATATTGAGGGTGTCGAGCTTCATTGGTACTCGGATCGAGGACTAATCCGGAAAATTGAAGAGAACGAGCCGAAGAACACATGGTTTCGCTTGGTTTTGCTAGAAGCGATGCTTTTTGAGCCGTATTATCCGTTAAGCATTGAGAAAGACAAAAAAGGTATCGATGTGCCAAGTAAAAAGTACGCCCAATTACAAATCCCTCTTTGTGGCTATGCGAAAGGTGTCGGTGATAGCTTCCTTGATTCGTGTTTCACTGATAGTTACTATCCGAAGGGCTATATAAAGCGGCTTCGTAAGTGTTACGACAAAGTATTGCTAGAATTGAATGAAGTTATGAAGGGTATTATCGTTGGACTGGGAATCACCGCAATAGTAACGATAGTTGCTGTTGCTACTGCAGGTATAGCTGCGGGGCCGATTGCAGTTGCGTTGGTTGGCTCGAACTTTGCCGGACTTAGCGGTGCTGCCCTTACGAGTGCGTGCCTCGCATACCTTGGCGGTGGTGCAATTGCCATAGGTGGTGCAGGTATGGCTGGTGGGGTAGCGGCAATCGTCGGTGGCGGTGCGGTCCTTGGTATTGGCGTAGGTGCTGGAGTTGGCGGAGCAGTAGGTGCTACCGAATTGCTCGGAAAGAAAAACACCATTTTACAGTCAGCAAAACTCCTTGTCTCCGTCCGAGAGATATTCCTAAACGACGAACATGATATCGATTATTCCAACAGCATCTATGAGCAGTACGTGCAAAGCATCATGGACATAGAAAAGGGCTTAGTTGAATTGAAGCTGAGGGCAGACGTAGCAAACGACAAAGAAAAGAAAGAATTAAAACGCCAGATAAAGAATGCCGAGGAATCTGTGGAGGCAATGAAGATTGCAAGAAAGAGCCTGTTGAAGTTTAAGAGCTCATTCGAAGCAGGATTATAATCCAAAAACTAAATTTTACTTGTCCATTTGGTCGTATATATTCCGGTACGCAAACTCCCCTCTCCTGTCTATAGACGGTAGAGGGGCTTTTTCATTTTCCCCTCCGAAACGGAGGCACACCTATGAACAACATTGAAAGACAGCGAATCGAATACCTGCGCCGCAAGGGCGAGAGCTTTGCGAGCATCGGGAAATCCCCCGGCATCTCGGAAAACGCCGTGAAGTCCTATTGTCATAGGAACAACATCATCCCAAAAATAGCCGGTAGAAAGAAACCGGCGGCCACCCACTGCGGCAACTGCGCACAGCCGTTGGTACATACGCCGGGCAAGAAAAAGAAGCGCTTCTGTTCAATGTTTATTAGACAGTTAGGGGTTTGTTCATTATATAAGCCGTCCCTCATATATTGGGAATGAAGGTGAGGTGTGTTCAGATGGAACAAAAACATGTAACCCGTGAAAAAATTAAGACTGCGGCAAAAGACAGCAAGCCCGAAAATTTGCTCGTACATAAGCAAGAAGGAAATACCGTAATTCGCATTTACGGCGATTCCGTTTTATCCGAAGAAGAGCAGCAAAAGGCTCTTGAAAGGTGCAAAGAAATCGGCTGAGACCTGTTTTGTATAACTTGATATATTCAGCTTTTAGAGTGATATATAGTACCTGACAAGGAGGTGAGAGCGGCATGGCGCATTGCATTTATTTAAGAAAATCCCGTGCGGATATGGAGGCGGAAAGCCACGGTGAAGGCGAAACCTTGGAGCGCCATCGCAAGGCTCTTATTTCCCTCGCAAAAAACCGCAATCTTGAAATCGGTGCAATTTATGAAGAGATAGTTTCGGGTGACACCATAGCAAGCCGACCTGTTATGCAACAGCTTTTAGCTGAAGTCGAGCAAGGTCTGTGGGAAGGCGTGCTTGTCATGGAAGTCGAGCGTCTTGCCCGTGGTGACACAGTAGACCAAGGCATCGTCGCCCAAACTTTCAAATATAGTGCTACACAAATTATCACACCAATGAAGACCTATAATACTCTCAATGAGTTTGATGAGGAGTATTTTGAATTCGGGCTGTTTATGTCGAGGCGTGAATACAAAACAATTAACCGCCGTCTGCAAAGCGGTCGGAAAGCCTCAGCACAGGAAGGAAAATTCGTCGGTTCGATTGCACCTTACGGTTATAGGAAATATAAGCTTAAAGGCGATAAGGGACATAGTTTAGAAATAATCGATGAACAAGCAGAAATCGTGAGGTTGATTTTTGACCTTTATACGGTTGGATTACCTGATAGCAACGGCGATATGAAAAGGCTCGGAACTCATGAGGTAGCACGGCATTTGAACTCGATAGGTATCCCGCCAATTCGCCACGACTACTGGCAGAAGGAAACGATCAAGGACATTATCACCAATCCTACATATGCCGGTATGATACGCTGGGGCTATCGGAAACAAGTCAAGAAAATGCTGAACGGTAAACTTGTGAAGTCCCGTCCGTACACCGATGATGAAAACTGCGTTTGCGTTGAGGGACGGCACGAGGCAATAATCAGCCCCGAAACGTATAACTTGGCACAAGCATTTT
>CAYUNV010000282.1:0-4113 GCA_964446265.1 uncultured Negativicutes bacterium
AATTCATAAATTTGTTTCTTTATAATAAACGTTCGTTTCATTTTTAAGTCGAAACATTTGTATATCCTTTTCAGCATATGGGGGAATAATGCTCTCCCCCTATCCTTATATACGTGTGTTCTATTTTTCCGCCTCTTCTTGCATTCGTCTAAATCTTGCCTCGCTGTTCAATCGCTCTGACCAACTTTGTCAGGGTATCATTAATTGGCGTAGCAATTTCCAGTTTTTTACCTTCTCTAACAATAGCTCCATTAATAGCAAGCACTTCCGTTTTATTTCCTTGCTCGACATCTTGCCGCATGGAGGCTTTATTGTGATATGTGCTCTTCGATACGCCCCGCACATATTCGACAATATCATTCACCATAAACTCAATTCCCTTAGCTTTCGCCACAGCAGCCCCTTCCAGGACTGCCCCCTCCTGCAAGCTCTTAGTCTCTTCGTAATCCAGCAATTGACCGTTCGTCAGCAAGGTAATCGCTCCTAATGCATTAATGCCGACATTAACCATCAATTTTGTCCAAATGAGACTGTCAACATTTTGAGTAGTATGCATCTCCACACCGGCGTTTGCAAAAACATCCACCACGTTCTGCAAGCGGGGCGTTAACGATCCATCCAGTTCGCCAATGGAAATCGCTCCGGTTGCACTGTGCATAATCTTCCCTGGCTCCAGCAAAGTACTGCCATATGCCGTAGTACCGGCAATAATTCTGCCAGGACTCAAAACTTCTCCAATCACCTCAACATTACCCACGCCATTTTGAACAGTAACAACAATGGTTTCCGGTCCAACGATTTTCAGACAGTCTTTTGCCGCTTGTTCATTATCATAGGATTTGACGGCAAAAACAATCAGTTCCGGGGTTCCAGCCGTCTCTATATCCGTTGTCGCTTTTACCTTGAGAACTTCTTCTTCCCCGTTGGTATTTCTGACAATAAGCCCATTGTTCTGCATTGCTGCAACATGGTCTTTTTTTATATCTACAAAGGTTACGTCGTTCCCGCCCTTTTGCAGAAGGGACCCCAAACATCCGCCCATCGCGCCCGAACCGACAACTGCAATTTTCATAAAAAAGCTCCTCCTTGTTATTGGGTATGATTAATGATATTTAGAGATATCGAACTCTCTATTTTGGTTTGCGAGTGAACAACATTCGTTAGCAGAACATTGTTCACTCATGATTACATTTACAAGATATAGTTTAATAAAAGCATTAAAGCATTAAAGCATTAAAGTATTTCTTGCTCTGTTTTTGTTTGCATTTCCAGTGTCTTTTCATCTGGCTTTGAAGCCCAATATCCGGCAAGCAGCGACCCGGTAAGGTTATGCCAAACACTAAAAATCGCGCCCGGAATTGCCGCTACCGGATCAAGGTGGACAAGCGCCAACGCAACAGCCAAGCCGGAGTTTTCCATTCCAATTTCGAAACAAATGGCTTTTGATTTATGAACATTCATCCCGACCAACCGCGAGCTGCCATAACCAAGCCCCAATCCAAACGCATTGTGCATTGCTACAGCAGCAAACGCAATCAACGCCACTGTTGCCAATTTTGCAGCGCTAAGGGCAACAACAATCGAGATGGTAAAGACGATAGCTGCTACGGAAACCAATGGGATAGCAAACATAACTTTCTCAATCGTTTTGCCAACTGCCATATTGATTGCAATGCCTATCATGACTGGAAGCAATACGACTTTTAAAATATCGAAGAGAAGCGCGGTTACATCAATCGGGATAATGGATCCGGCAAGGAATAGGAACATATAGGGCGTTATCAAAGGGGCCAGGATCGTATTAAAGCTGGATACTGTTACCGACAACGCAGTATCCCCTTTGCCCAAAAAAGTCATTACGTTGGAAGCGGTCCCACTTGGGCAACAGCCAACCAAAATTAAGCCTGCCGCTAACGCCGGCGATAAGTTTAAGAGCTTGGCAACGCCAAAGGCCACAAACGGCATAATCAGATAACGCAAAACAATCCCGGCAATAACATCTTTGGGCCGACTCAATACCAATTTGAAGTCATTTGGACTCATAGTAAGGCCCATCCCCAACATGATGGTTCCCAATAAGTAAACAATCCATCCTTTAAAAGGAACAAATATGGAAGGGCTAAAAAATGCTAACGTTGAAAACAGGATTACCCACAAAGGAAACAATTGCGTTATTTTCTTTATGATTTGCTGAAAACCCATGTTCATCACTCCAATTATTTATTTCTTTACTTATAGTTTTCCTAATCAACCATACAGCCTTTTTAAATCTTCTTCTTTCATACCAAAAGAATATTCCGGCCCAGGAAAGACCCCGTCCTGCGTTTCCTGATAAAAACTGCTTATAGCATCAACCATTTCTTGATTTAATTTAGCGTATTGTTTGACAAACTTGGGGACAAAGCGATCGAACATTCCGAGTAAATCTTGAGTAACCAAAACTTGTGCATCACAGTACAGTCCTGCACCTATACCCATTGTCGGGATGGTCAGTTCTTCCGTAATCATTTTCGCCACCGCTGTCGGTATACACTCGAGCACGATGGCAAAGGCTCCGGCTTTCTCTATCGCTTTGGCGTCTTCCAGCAGTTTTTTCGCAGCTTCGGCATCCTTGCCTTGCACTTTGAATCCTCCCAATTGTCCTGCTGTTTGAGGCGTTAAGCCAATATGACCCATAACTGGAATTCCGCCACTGACAAGAAATTCAACAATATGCGCAACATTTTTCCCGCCTTCAAGCTTAACGGCGTCTACGCCACCTTCCTTCATAATACGGTTAGCATTGCGAGCTGCATCTTCAACACCAGTATTGTAAGAACCGAAAGGCATATCGCCAATAATGAATGTATTAGGAGCGCCCTTTACTACAGGCCGGCAATGATGAATAATATCATCCATTGTGACAGGGACAGTGCTATCATAGCCTAGGACTGTCATTCCTAAGGAATCACCAACTAGAATCATTTCTACTGGAGTCTTGTCAATTACCGAAGCTAACAAAACATCGTACGCTGTGATCATAGTAAACTTTTTTCCCGACCCTTTCATTACCTTGCACTGGGGAATTGTAATTTTTGTCTTTGCCATAAATCCTCTCTCCTTTTAAAAAATTTATTTAATGTCCCGTCATACGAAACAACAGGCCTACAAGAATAATAAGAAACGAACAACAAAATTTTGTTTCTATATGCGAAACTATCGTTTCGCATTATTTTTAAAAATAAATTCTTATTACATATAACTACAAGAAACCCAATACACAGCGAAATTTCAATTCTCTATTCGCTGGTGCCTTCTTTCTTGTTAAAATTTTACGACCATTCCAGATTGCCATCCGCATCAAAAGGCATTTCCATTATATTGGATATTATTTTCAAATTGGCATTTCCTTTGCTTTCTGAAATCAGAGCTTCCGAAATATAGAATTTATCTAATTCCAAAGTATTTTTTATCCAAACCATTCTGGCATTTTCGGGCTCTACAGGACCGCAAATATTTAGAGCTGCCTCAATCGCTTGGCGGTCGGTATTCATAATGATCGGTACTCTGGCCTTTTCCGGAGCCGACCCCGTCAAGCAGTTGACGGCAGTGGCCATAAAATCCATTTTATCCACTAATCTCCTAGTTGTCAGATCTGCCATGCCGATTCCTGTTGCATTGCCATAAGAATCGTCTGTCAGATCCAAAGCCACTATCCGGGTATATTGGGGAAATTCAGCTTCTGGTTCAGCCACGTTATAGATTCTCCCAACAACATTGGTATCCATACCCGTGCCGGAGATTTTTTTGCCAATTTCTTGCACAACAACTACATCGAGCGTATCAAAAGGAATCCGGGCCATTATTCTTTTTGCTTCTTTTAATAATCTCCTTTCGGTTTCTTCCAAGACTGCCGGCTTCATTGCTTTTATAATCGCCAATTCATGGTGAAAATTTTCCACTATCCCCAAGCCAAATAAAATCGGTGCTTTTTTCAAAATTGCTCGCGCTACTACCGGTATTACGTTGTTAAAACCACGCTTTACCGCAAAACGGTGAGTCATTTGCGCACCCTTATGTTTTCCCAAACCAATAACCATAAGTTTCATCATGCCGCTCTCATTCGGTCCGGCA
>CAYUNV010000283.1:0-3179 GCA_964446265.1 uncultured Negativicutes bacterium
GTTTTCAAAGAACACCGCCGGCTGTTTTTCACCGGCCGCCCGTTACCGCTTTCGCCGTGACGGAATTACATCTTAGCACACGCTTCATCGTCTGTCAAGATGTTTTTCATTTTCTCTGTCGCCTGTCAGCGACTTTTAAATAATAGCATACTCCCAGGTAGTTGTCAACCAACCAAATCCAGGTATTTTAAAAAAAATCGCCATATATACAACTTATTTGATTTTTATAGTAATTTTAGCACACTGGCTACATCATACATTGGCATGATCTGCAAGCCGGCTCAGTACGCATCTGACAAATTTTATAATTTTTGCAAAGCAAACAAATTCGCTCTAAAAACACAGTGAGTGCGATGACTCATTCTGAGTTCTTAGAGCGAACCATTAGCCTTTGTGCCGCATATGCGGGAATAATATTACATCACGAATAGAGTAGCTGTCTGTTAAAAACATGACTATCCTGTCAATTCCGAGGCCCAATCCCCCTGTTGGCGGCAGACCATATTCGAGCGCCGTCACATAGTCTTCATCCATCATATGCGCTTCATCATCACCCGATTCCCGCTGCGCGACCTGTTTCAAAAATCGATTTTTTTGATCGATCGGATCATTTAATTCCGAAAAACCGTTACCAATCTCCCGGCCAAAAATAAAGGCTTCAAATCGATCGGCAATTTCCGGATTTTCTTTGTTGCGCTTCGCCAACGGAGAAATTTCCGTAGGATGACCAATAATAAACGTTGGTTGAATCAAATGTTCTTCTACCATCTCTTCAAAAACCAGATTCATGATAGCACCAATCCCATGTTTGGGTTCATAGGCAATGTTAAGTTTTTTCGCCGCTTCCCGCGCTTCTTCCACTGTTTTAATCAGTGCGAAATCCACCCCGGAATATTTTTTAACCGCTTCCGTCATGGTTAAGCGTTCCCAAGGTGGAGTCAAATCAATGTCCTGCCCTTGATAAGAAATCTTGGTAGTCCCAAGTACTTCTTGCGCAATGGTAGCCACAGCCTGTTCAGCCAAGTTCATAACAACCTGATAATCTGCATATGCCTGATAAAGCTCAACCATAGTAAATTCAGGATTATGTTTTATCGAAATCCCTTCATTACGGAAATTACGGCCGACCTCATATACTTTCTCAAAACCACCGACAACCAGTCGTTTTAAATATAATTCCGGGGCAATTCGCATATATAATTTCATATCAAGTGCGTTGTGATGTGTGGTAAACGGTCGAGCAGCTGCTCCGCCGGCAATAGGATGCAAGATCGGCGTCTCTACCTCTAAAAAACCCTTGCTGTCAAGGAACCTCCGCAAGGATTGAATAATTTTACTGCGAATGATAAATGTTTTTTGGACATCCGGGTTAACAATCAAATCCAAGTATCGCTGCCGATAACGTGTTTCAACGTCTTTAAGGCCATGCCATTTTTCCGGCAAGGGACGTAATGCCTTGGACAAAAATTGGAATTTTGAAGCTTTAACGCTGATTTCGCCCCGTTGGGTGCGGAAAACAGTTCCCTCAATACCGACAATATCGCCAATATCCAATAAATCAAGATGTCGATAGGTTTCCTCGCCCAAAACATCCTGCCGCAAATAAATTTGAATCTTCCCGGACATATCCAACAAATTGGCAAAGCTGGCTTTGCCGTGCCCACGAACCGTTAAAACGCGTCCGGCTATACGAACTTGCTGGTTTTCAAGGGTATCAAAGTTTTTAACAATATCGCCACAGCCATGAGTAGGTTCATAATGCCTTCCAAAAGGTTCGATTCCTAATGCTGCAATCGCTGACATTTTCTCACGTCTGACTTGCATCTGTTCATTCAAATCTTCCGTTGTAGCCACAACCGGTTCTTTTTCATCCGCCATCAATATTCTCTCCTATTCATGCTGATCAGCCACACCACTGGTTTTCATTTATCCGTAGAAAGAAAATCACTGAATGCTTATTTTATATGCACAATTTCATATTTTAATGTTCCCATCGGAACAAGAATTTCCACAATTTCACCAACTGCGCGACCTAAAATAGCAGCTCCAACCGGTGATTCATTAGAGATGCGCAGCGCGCTTGGATCGGTTTCAGCCGAACCAACGATCGTATATTCCATTGTATCGCCATACTCAACATCTTTTACTTGTACGGTAGCGCCAATTGTGACACCATCTGTGCTGATTTGTTTTTCATCAATTAATTTTGCATTGCGGATCATTTTTTCTAACGTAATGATTTCGCCTTCGATGAAAGCCTGCTCATTTTTGGCATCTTCATACTCAGAATTTTCACTAATGTCACCGAACTCTATCGCTTGTTTAATGCGCTCAGCAACTTCCCGTCTCCTCACTGACTTCAGCTGTTCCAGCTTCAATTCTATTTTTTTTAAGCCCTCTTCAGTAAGGATTGTTTGCTTTTCTGCCATTATTTTGTCTCTCCTTTATTCTCTAAAATTTGCATCGTTCCGCTGCAATCGATACTATAATCAACCACGGTCTGGTTCGCAGAAATTTCACATCCGGCAACCAAGGACCTGTTTCTTCATGGACTCAGGCCTATTTCGTTGCTTTATTGCTATAAGGCAAAGCAGCAAATATAAATAGTGCCAAGTGAATAACTTGACACTTTTTCCCATCAAGAGGTGTATAGCGGGAAACAAATTACTCCTCTACATTTAATTTATTATAGGCACAAAAAGCAGCTTTGTCAATATTTTCTAACCTTTTCAGGTCCCACACCGTTGTCTCTGCTCATAAGCCCTTTCCGCGTTGCGTTTAATCATATCAATGTGCTGATTCGTAACTGCCCTTTCAAAACTGCGAAATCCAGCAAGTTTAAAACCATGCTTTTCTGCTAAATATTCGATCGTTTCAATCTGCTTTACACTCAATTCGCGCCCCAGCGTGAAACTCTCATACCGTTTTTCCAATGCTAAAATCATCGTCTCTGCCATGCAGGCATAGGACGTTTTGGGCGGGAACCCGAAATTAAGGCCAAAATCCACGTTTCCCGGCACATCAACAACTCCGCCTTCAATAACCAAAACATCGTTGCGCAATTCTAACACCCGCTGCGAAACGTTTCTAGGCCGTGCAACATCGCAGACAACCGAACCTGGTTTCAAATCTTCCGGTTCAATGATGCAATCAACAGCGCTCGTCACAGTAATGATTAC
>CAYUNV010000283.1:3189-4112 GCA_964446265.1 uncultured Negativicutes bacterium
TTGTATCTGACGTAGTATGGACCGTCGCCCCTTCGGCAGCCCGTATATGTTCCGCGAGTTTAGCTAATTTTGCTTCCGTCCGGGCAACCAACGTTAAACAGGAAGCGTCTTTGGCCAAAACTTGGGCACATGCAGCGCCAATGGATCCAGTGGCACCAATCACAACTACATTCGCCTTCTTCATATCAATCCCCATCAGTTTAGCGGCCTGACGGGCTCCCTGCAACGCAGTGGCAACCGTGTAACTATTACCCGAAGTAACAGGAATATTTAAATTTTGGGCTATCGTGATCCCTGCATCACCTACAACAGAAGTAAATGCGCCCAAACCCACGATTTTGGCGCCTAACTTTTCCGCCACTTTTCCCGCTTTTATGATTTTATGGATTCTTATTTTATGGCTCGCTTTTTTTCTCCCTGTGCGAAGAATCCAGTTTTCAATAAAGAAATCATATAACAGTTTGGTGAAGGAATGGACCATCCAGAGGAATTATACGTTTTTTCTGACAGATGGATATAAGTTGTTTTCGAATAAAATATTGAAAACCCGCTGGGAAATGTACCTGGCCTCCGTTCAAAGGAACAAAGGCCGTTTTGAATTTGCCAATATTACGGAATATTTTTCCCCCGAAACCATGCTGAAAGAAACAACCAACACCGCACTGGCTTCCTACATTCCGGCAGTGGCGTTTTTTAGCGGATCCATCCTGACCGCCGCTGCTGCAACCTTGTATTTGTATGAAGGGCTTCTCACCACGAAAACCATATCGGAAGCGGTTCTCCTTGTCCTGGGACTGGCGATCGCTTCCTTGTTTTTGTCAATTTATTACAAGCATATCACATACAAAGTTCAAGAAGAACTCACAATTTTCACCACCTGGATTACAATGAATCATCAGTCTATCCCCAGCATTACAGAAGAA
>CAYUNV010000284.1:0-4083 GCA_964446265.1 uncultured Negativicutes bacterium
TAATCGTTTTTACATTCTCTATGCCACAGGCGCGTACCAATTTTTCGATATTGACCGGGGTCGTTTTCTTGCCTTGCAGCGTATAGCCCGAGCCAGGATTTTCCTGATGGCCTGTCATGCCGGTAATTCGGTTGTCCAGGATCACATTAACGGTGTTGCTCTGGTTATACGTGACGTCCAGCAGAGAGTTGACGCCCGTATGGAAAAATGTAGAATCTCCAAGAACCGATACGACCCGCATCGGCGAATCTTTTTTCATGTTGAATACTTGTTGTGCGCCGTGTCCGGAACTGAGGCTTGCTCCCATGCAGACCGTGTAGTCCATGGCGTTATAGGGTTCGCCAAAGGCCAGGGTATAGCAGCCGATGTCTCCTGCTATCACAACGTTCTTTTTCTTGCCCAGTTCATAAAAGAAACCTCTGTGCGGACAGCCGGCACAAAATGTCGGCGGCCGCGGAATCACTTTGCTCTCGTCAAAAGAAACCGAGGGATTTTCCTTGCCATACACGCTTTTGCGGATCACATCCGGAGTCATTTCCCCATTAAAGGGAAATACATCCTTCCCACGACAAGAAAACCCTAATATCTTCACCTGTTCTTCAATGTACGGATCATTTTCCTCAATCACATATATGGTCTCCACCGCTTGACAAAACTCCTTGATCTTTTCATTGGGCAGCGGATGAGTGAAACCCAGTTTCAAATAGGACGCCGTATCGCCAAAAACCTCTTTTGCATAATAATAGCAGCCACCGGAAGCAATGATCCCGACTTTCTTATCATTCCATTCAATAAAATTTAAACTTGTAGCATTGGAATAATCCAGCAGCTTTTGCAGCCGGTCCTGTACCTTGAGCCGTAACACTTTGGCAATCGCCGGCACGGTTACATACTTCTTAACGTTCTTTGCATAATCTTTAATTCCAACCTCTTCCCGCTCGCCGCAAGTAACAATACTCTTCGAATGACACACCCTTGTCGTCATTCGCATTAATACCGGAGTATCGAACGTTTCGCTCACTTCAAACGCGGTTTTTACCATGTCTTTCGCTTCCTGGCTGTCGGCTGGTTCCAGCATCGGAATTTTCGCAAACTTGGCATAGTTACGGTTGTCTTGCTCATTTTGTGAGGAGTGCTGGCCCGGTTCATCCGCACTGACCAGCACCATCCCGCCGTTTACGCCGGTATACGCATAAGTAAACAGGGGATCGGCCGCTACGTTGACTCCGACGTGTTTCATCGAAGCAATCGACCGTGCACCGGCGAGAGAAGCGCCGATCACTGCTTCCAGCGCCACTTTTTCGTTCGTTGCCCACTCTGCTAAAATCGAGTCCTGGTACGTTGCAATGTTTTCGAGGATTTCCGTACTCGGTGTCCCTGGGTAAGCCGAAGCGTATTTTACCCCGGCTTCATACGCCCCGCGGGCGATGGCCTCATTACCGGTTAACAGTTGTTTCATTTCTTTTCCTCCTTATTTTTTGCCGTATGCCAAGCGGGCCAACGCAATGGAATTTAATTTTCCTTCCGCCGTTTCCGCTCTGGACGTCATAACAATCGGGTTCGTCGCCCCTAAAATAATCCCTACCATTTTTGCCTTGCCGTACATGATCAACATTTTCCCGATGACATTTCCGGTTTCGATATTTGGTACCAGCATCAAATCGACCTTGCCGGATACCCGGGTAGAAAGTTTTTTATGTTTGGCAGCTTCAGGATCCATTGCCACATCAAACGCAATCGGTCCATCGATGATACATTGCGGCAGTTCGCCAGCAGCGCTCATTTCCACTAACGCCTGCGCATCCATGGTAGCCGGCATTGCTTTCGAAACTTGTTCATTGGCCGTCAAAACAGCGACATACGGATTTTCCGTTCCCATTTCGCGCATCGCTTCCATCGAACTGATCAAAATTTCTTTCTTTTCCTGCAAACTCGGAGCGACATTCATTCCGCCATCCGTGACCACAAGCAACTTCTCGTACCCAGGAATTTCAAAGACGGTAAAATGGCTCAACGTGCGACCAGTCCGCAGTCCCACTTCTTTATTCAAAACCGCACGCAAAAAATCGCTGGTATTGATAAACCCTTTCATGAGGATCTGCGCCCGATCCTGATGAACGAGGGAAACCGCTTCCAAAGCAGCCTTAGCAATGTCCTTTTCATCGATGACAGGGGTGTCTGAAGACAACCCAATCTCTTCCATCATTGGCCGGATCAAATCCGCATCGCCAACCAAAATTGCTTTGACTAAACCGAGATCCTGAGCCATCTTAACAGCTTCCAGTACTTCCCGGTCTTGGGCTGCTGCCACGCTAATGGTAACAGGGCCTAAACTTTTTGCTTTTTCTAACATTTCCTGATAATTTTTGTACATTTTATCTTCCTCCCTAATTTTTTATTCATATTTTTTGGCTATTTCTTCATTCCGCAGCACCCGCAATGCACCGGCGGCCAACGCTTCCATTTCCTTTTCGCCCGGCATCAACACAATCGGAGCAATAAACTGGATCCTTCTCACGATTTCATCGACAACCCGTTTTGAATTGGCCAATCCGCCCGTCAAAATGATCCGGTCGACTTCACCACAAAGAACTGCCGCCATGGCACCAGTTTCTTTGGCAACCTGATAGGCCAGCGCATCCAGCACCAGACCGGCAGTCTGGTTCCCCTCTTGTTCCATTTTTTCTGCTTCTCTGGCATCCTTGGTCCCCAAATATGCGTACATACCGCCTTTGCCGACCAATTTCCCTTTCAATTCCGGATAAGTATATTTCCCCGAATAACACAATTTTACTAACGCACTGGCCGGCACTCCTCCGCAGCGGTCTAATGAAAAAGGCCCTTCTTCGTTCGCACTATTCGTGTCAACCATTTTCCCTTTTTTATGCGGAGTCACGGAAATCCCGGTACCCAAATGAACGACAATAAAATTAACATCTTCGTAGTTTTTTCCCATTTGCTGCGCGACAATACGAGCGACAGCTTTCTGGTTCAAGGTATGTGCAGTACTAACACGCTCAATCTCAGGGAAACCGGAAACCCGCGCTACCGCCTCCATTTCGTCCACAGTAACAGGATCTACAGTAAAAGCCGGTACCCCAAGTTTAGATGCCAAAGCGCAGGCAATTACCGCCCCCAAATTGGAAGCATGTTCGCCCCTCTCTGCTTTTTTTAAATCTTCAACCATCTGCTCATTCACAGCATATGTTCCGCCAGGCAACGGTTTCAACAATCCACCCCGCCCGACAATCGCATCCATTGTTTCAATTGCTATTCCTTCGGCTGCCAACGCTTTCATCACCAATTCAGTCCGATACTCCCGCTGGTCAAATACGGAAGAATACTGCCCCAAATCGGCGTTGGAATGCTCAACCAATGTTTTAAACAACGGCGTTTCATCCTCAAACACTGCAATTTTGGTCGAAGTCGCCCCCGGATTAATGACTAAAATCCGCTTTTTCTCTTGGTTTTTTTTCTGCGTTTCCACGGCTCTTCCTTTCCTGCTGTTCCGCTCATCGGAACGGCGTTCCTTGTTTTAGTGAAAATTATATGGAAACAGCACTCTGTTTCCATATAACCTTTTCTTTGTTTTTCGTATTAGACAAACACATCGGATTTTCCTGCCGCCAAAACAGGTTTTGGGTGGCTAAACAAAATAATTTTTTCGTTGTGCAAACCGGTTTTCTAAGTCGTACCATTAGCCAACAAAACAGGTTACCAAATCCGCCAAATCAATCTGGTAAAAATATTTTTCTGCCTGCATTTCCGCCAGTTTTTTGCGGATTGCGGTTTCCTCATGCCGCACTCCAACCAGCGACCGCGATACTTCGCAAATATCAGCAAAAGCAAAAAAATCACCATGGATCGCACAATGCGCGATCTTTCCATCAGCAATTTCCAGATACGTCGTTACCGTTCCTCCGGGCAGAATTTTTTCTTGCCGAAAATTATACCGAGGCGATTCGCCGTAATTCCATTCCCAGGTACTATAACGATTTGCCATTAAATCCTGAACCGCTTTATGATCATCCGCATCCAATTCCATCTGCACTGCATCGCCTTGCGATTGGGCAAATACCGTTG
>CAYUNV010000285.1:0-2801 GCA_964446265.1 uncultured Negativicutes bacterium
AAAAAAATACTTAGCCGGGCATTGCGGGCAAAATCGCCGGATCCGCCGATCCCGTTCATCATTTTCGTTCCCATAATGTGGCTGGAATTTACATGGCCGTATATGTCAAACTCAATGGCCGTGTTCATCGCGATGAGGCCCAACCGCCGGGCCAGCTCCGGACTATTGGCAATTTCCTGCGGTCGCAGGATGATTTTCCCTCGATACTCCGGCAACTTTTCATACAACCGTTTCAATCCTTCCGGCGATGGCGAAAAGGATGTTCCCGAGGCAAAATCCAATTTACCGGCATCAATCAGATCCAACATTCCGTCTTGGATCACTTCCGTAAAAACCTGCAAATTTCGGTACGGCGCATGCACCATTCCGGACATCACCGCATTGGCTACCGAACCAACGCCGGATTGTAACGGTAGTAGATTTTGCGGCAGCCGGCCCTGCCGGATCTCGAAGGCAAAAAAGTCGATCAGATGGCCGCTAATGGCCCTCGCCGCATCATCAATCGCCGCCAACGGGCGAACCGCATCCGCAATATCGCATGGAACAATACAAGTAATTTTATCTGGTCCCGCGGGAATATAGGGAGTGCCAATACGATCATCCACTCTCGTAAGCGGGATCGGCAAACGATGTGGGGGATCCTGGGGAATGTAAACATCATGCATTCCTTCCAGCACCAGCGGCTGACTAGCGTTCACTTCGACAATCACAATATCGGCGCCCTGGACATACGACGCTGCGTTCCCCAACGAAGTGGTGGGAATGATATGCCCCTCCTCAGTAATCGCGCACGCTTCCACAATCGCAACATCAATTTCCCCCCCTAAGTAGCCATAACGGGCCATCTGTGCCACATGGCTCAGATGCAAATCGACATAATCAACACTGCCATCATTGATTAACTTGCGCAAAGTATTATTCGTTTGATACGGAAGGCGCTTGCGGATTGCGCCGGCTTCGGCTAGTGCGCCATCCAATTCCTGGCCCACGGAAGCGCCGGTCCACAAATTGATCTGAAAATGTTCTTTTTTTATTCTCTCCGCTAACGCTAGCGGGACAGCTTTAGGGTAACCGGCCGGGGTAAAACCGCTGGTAGCAACATTCATTCCAGGTTTTATCATGGCGGCCGCATCTTGCGCGCTGACGATCCGGGCCTGCAGCGCTTGGTTCCGAACACGATCCTTAATATCAATCATCTAATTTCTCCTATTCGCTGATCACTAATAACAACAAACTATTGACATAGTGAAAGATGCACCTGCATACTGATGGCACATCTTTCTTTTCCGCTCAGGTTATATGGAATTCACCCAGATAATTTCTTTTACTTTTTCGCTATTCCTTCAATTTTGGCTCGGAACTGTTCCGGTGGCGGAAGTTCGTCCATCGACCACCAGGGGGAGTATTCATTCAATTGCTCTACCGAAAACGAGCCGGTCGCTACAGCAACGGTATAGGCTCCGATTGCCTGTCCGCACTGGATATCATGAGGCGTATCGCCAATAACGAAGAGCTTGGCCGATTGTTCCTGCGGGTATAGCGCCTCTGCCGCGGCCAATGCCGAACGGGCAATATCAATCCGGCTGGATCGATGGTCACAAAACGCACTGTAGGAAAAATCAAAGTAATGCGCTAATCCAAGATACCGCAGCTTAATTTCCGAGCCGATGCGGCTGTTGCCGGTTAATAACAAGGTTTTATAATTGTCCTGATGGCGAAAATGATTTAATATCTCGAAAATTGACGGCAATATCCTGCATGCCCGTTTTGCAAGATGCTGAGGCAATAATGTTTCATATCGGTCCGTTAACGCGATAATTTCTTCGTGCGCCGGTTGTCTCCCTACTACCGCCTCGACAATCTGGGCAGCAATCGAATGATCCGTCATGCCCGCCGAACGAACAGTAGAAAAATCAACCGACCGGTTCCATAATTGGCTGGTCGCTTGCTCAAACGCGTACAAGCCTGCGCCTGACGTCCGGATCAGCGTTCCATCAATATCCCAAAAGAGAATATTCAAATTCGTTTCCCCTTCCTATGGTTCCAATGGTGCCAAAACTGGATTTTTGCTCCACCCAGTTTTATCCGCCTACCAATTTGACCGGCCGATAGCCAAGGGCAAAAATTTCATCCTCAGGAACGACACGGGCAATCGCGGTCGTCAAATGAATCGCCAGATCCACCTGCACGTCTCCTTGATATAATTTCCCTTGTTTATTTGCAATCAGCCGCAGCACCGGCCGCCATTGCAAGCCGGATCGGACATCAATTACCACTCCGTAATCACCGGTATTCAGTTGAACAACACAACCAACCGGATAAACGGCCAGGTGGCGTAAAAACAAGTGTAAAATTTCGCCATCGAGATGATTATCGACCAATGCCATTAAAATTTCATACGCCTCATGCGGCAGCATTCCTGCGCGGTAAGGACGGTCAGAAACAAGAGCGTCATACACGTCAGCAATCGCCACAATGCGGGCATATTCGTGAATATCTTTCTGTTTCAGCCCCCGTGGGTAGCCGCTGCCATCATATTTCTCATGATGTTGGAAAGCGACATGCATGGCCAGCAACGACAATGTAGGGTGTTTTTGCCGTAAAAATTCAAACCCTTTTTCCGGGTGCAATTGGATGATCGCCATTTCCTCCGGAGCCAATTTCCCTGGTTTGTTGAGGATCTCTTGGGGAATCATCATCTTGCCGACATCGTGCAGCAAAGCGCCTAACGCCAAATCCATCAATTTCGGATTGGGATATCCCATCACGGTCCCAATCAACACAGCAATGGCACAAACCTG
>CAYUNV010000285.1:2811-4041 GCA_964446265.1 uncultured Negativicutes bacterium
TGTATAGTCATCATGCGTCCGTATCTCCGTCATGTGCAGCATGACCCGCGAATTCGAAAGAATCTCCGCGACAATTTGCCGGGCCGTATTCTGGAGTTTATCTGCGTTGAGTTGATGCGTAATCCGAAAATCCCGGAATACTTGCTGAACTTTGGCAACAGCCTGCACACGCACTTCTTCACGCATAACTTCAGGGACTTCTGCGCCCTCAAAATAGGGATTACGGACATAAACCGACAATATTCCTATTTTCTCCAATAGGCGAATCCTGCTTTGGGTTAATTCCATTCCCTCCGCAAGCATCAATTTGCCATCCGCTCCAAAAATATTTCGCGCAACCACCATCCCTGGGGTAGCATGAGAAATCGATACTCTTTGCACGTTTTCAACCTCTTATATGTCTACTAATTTTATGGTTCCTTGACCACTTGACGTTACTATTGTTTCTTAAACTGGTTGGGAGACAATACACGCAGCCTGCGCTGCCGCGGCAAGGTTTCCTGTGGTGTCACCGTCGCTTCGGGTACAGTTTTGCGGGACTGCCGTCCCACATTGACTAAAATGCCAACTGCCGCCATATTCACAAGCAGCGACGTCCCCCCATAACTAATGAATGGCAATGGAACCCCGGTCACCGGGATCATCCCTGATACCATGGCAATATTGCCAATCGCCTGTCCAATAATCAACACCGTCATTCCGCCGGCTAACAAGACGCCAAATCCATCCGGCGCCCGCAGCGCAATCCGCATACCGTGCCAAGCCAAACCGGCTAAAAGGATCAGTACGAACAGCGCTCCGACAAAACCAAGTTCTTGGCATAACACGGCAAAGGCAAAGTCCGTGTGTGCCTCCGGCAGATAATAAAATTTGCTGGCGCCTTTACCTAAACCTGTACCCAAAAATCCGCCAGAACCAATTGCCAATAACGATTGAACCGTTTGGTACCCCGTCGTCAATTGGTAATCCCAAGGATTCAACCAGGCGGAAATCCGTTCCGCACGATAAGCGGCGGAAGTCGCAAAGTAGCCTACAGCAAAAACTACGACTGCTACCATCCCCATAATTTCTTTCTTCGGCAGACCGGCCAATAAATACAACACCAGACAAAGCGCCACAATCAACGCAGCAGTTCCCATATCGGGCTGCCTCATAACCAGAGTCGCCATGATCCCCGTAAGAACAAACGGCTCGGAAAAAATTGATATTTTACGCCGTCTCTCCATTCGC
>CAYUNV010000286.1:0-964 GCA_964446265.1 uncultured Negativicutes bacterium
TAAAAAGCGGATCTTACAGTCTGTGCGTAGATAAAATTTATGCTTTCTGATGTACTAAACAACCAGTACAAGATCTTCAAGCTGGTCAGCTTAGTCGATATTCGCCTTGAAAAACTTCAACAGCCGGACCCGACATGTAAATATGTTCATCAGCGCCCCACTCGACATCAAGATCGCCGCCATCCAAATGGATCGTCGCCTTCCGTCCGGTTTTTCCGTTCAAAACACAAGCTACTATTGTGGCACTGGCACCCGTGCCACAGGCCAGGGTAATGCCTGCGCCACGTTCCCAAACCCGCATCCGCACTTCTTTGTCACTTAATACCTGCACAAATTCAACATTGGTTTTTCTTGGAAAAAATGGATGTGTTTCAATATATGGCCCTATCCCTGCTAGATCAATTTTCTCCATGTCATCGACAAAGATGACACAGTGAGGGTTTCCCATGGAAACACAAGTAACTGCAAAAGATTGTCCTGCCGCTTCTAACGGAATATTGACCGCCTGTTCCTCCGGATTGCCCGTCATAGGGATTAAGTTTCTTGTCAACACTGGTTTTCCCATATCAACCCGTACTGTTTGAATTTCATTTCCATTAAAAATCAACTCCGGTTTAATCAGACCGGCCAACGTTTCCAGGGTCATTTTCGTCTTATCCGTTAACCCATGTTCATATACATAGCGGGCAACACACCGGGTAACGTTCCCGCACATTTCCGCCTCGCTTCCATCCGAATTGAAAATTCGCATTTTAAAATCCGCTTTTTCCGATGGCAAGATCAAAACCAAACCGTCGGCGCCGATTCCAAAATGCCGGTCGCATACTTTAATTGCCGCTTGCGAATAATCCTCAATATGCTCTTTAAAGCCATCAACCAGTACAAAGTCATTTCCTTGCCCCTGAACTTTCGTAAATTGCATATTCCAGCCTCCTCGCCTTATCTCCAATTGTAAACTTATTTA
>CAYUNV010000286.1:974-4026 GCA_964446265.1 uncultured Negativicutes bacterium
TATACCATCAATGCTTTGCGCTGAACACAAACCTGGAAGATATTTATCGAAAACAAGCAAATATACGCTGGTTTGACCCATGGAAAGGAAAGATGCTATACTAAAAACAACTTGTAATGGAGGAAATTGTATGAGCCTCGACGGTTTATCCTTATCGTTTTTAGTCAAAGAACTACATCAGGGTCTGACAGGCGGCCGGATTGACAAAATATTTCAACCACAAAAAACAACGCTCGTGCTGACAATCCGGTTAGCAAATGAATCTGTCCGTCTGCTATTATCAGCAAACGCCGAACACCCTCGTATCCAATTAACAGAAACAGTATTGGAAAATCCCAATGTGCCACCGGCTTTCTGCATGTTGCTGCGAAAACACCTGGAAGGCGGACGCATATCCGGCTTTGAACAAGAAAGCCTTGATCGGATTGTCCGTTTGTACATTGACCACCGCGATGAACACGGGGCAATTGTTACCAAATGCCTCATCGTTGAAATCATGGGCAAACACAGTAATATTATTTTAGCGCAAAATGGCATCATTCTGGATGCCATTCGTCGGGTCGGCGCCGGGATCAGCCGCCATCGCCAAGTGTTGCCCGGCTTATCCTATGCGCTGCCTCCCGGTCAATTACGACTGAATCTACTGGAGACACAAACCGAAATTTTTATCAAAGCGCTGTTGACCACTCCCACTACCATGTTGTTAACGAAAGCCCTCATTAATACGGCAATTGGAATGGGGCCGATAACGGCCCGTGAACTGGTATACCGCTGTGGCCTACCCGCCAATATAACCCTCGCAGAGCTTGATGATTCAGACATTCTGGAACTAAGAACCGTCATTTATAATTTTAGTTCCGAACTAGCAAACGGACAGTCTGTGCCTAGCGTAGCCGTCGACAGCAACAACCGCATCGCAGCCATTGCCGCATTTGCCCTGGATCATTTGCCGGCCGAAATTCAACGTCAATTTCCGACGATGAGCCAAGCGGAAGACTTTGTCGCATCATTGGCCGGCTGTCAGCATCTACCAGAAAAAGATGTGCTCCTAAAATTGCTTACCAGCGAACTGACTCGCACCGAACGCAAGTTCAATGTACTCACAGAAGAACTGGCTATCGCCCAAAATGCCGATTGTTTACGGAAATATGCCGATACCATTATGACCTATTTACCAACCATCAAACCCCATGTTGATACAATTGCCCTACCGGATTTATACGGCACCGATCCGGATGCCGAACAAATCACGATCCCCCTCGACCCGCAACTTACGCCGGTGGAAAATGCGCAAACTTATTATACTCGCTACAACAAACAAAAACGGGCGCAAGCACTGTTGGCAGACCAATTGGAACAATGCAGCAACGAAAAAGATTATTTAGAAACTGTTTATGTTGCTTTAGAACATTCTACTGCTAAAGCGGATATCGATGAAATCCGGTCAGAATTAACCCAGACAGGCTATCTGCGTTCCACCAATAAACGCCGGCCATCGGCCCCCCTTTCTCAGCCATTAACCGGAAAAACTACCGACGGAATTGCCTTTTTGATTGGGAAAAACAACCGTCAAAACGATTTCGTTACCTTTAAACAAGCCAGAACCGACGATATCTGGCTGCACACAAAAGATATCCCCGGCTCTCATGTTATCTTGCAGACCGGATCACAAACCCCTTCAATCGAAACACTGACCGAGGCGGCACAATTGGCGGCGTTTTTCAGTAAAGCCCGCGCCTCCTCCAACGTGCCGGTGGACTATACCCGCCGCAGTTATGTCAAGAAACCGAATGGGGCAAAACCCGGATTTGTAATTTATGACCACCAAACAACATTATTCGTAACACCAGATGAAAAATTGGTACAAACCCTACAAAAAAAAGAATAACATGTTCAAGGAAAAAACCAGAACCCGTGTAAATCGGTTCTGGTTTTTTCTGCATAAATTTTCATGATGAGAAAAAAGCTGCATCGGCGAGTATATGAGCAATTTACCAATGCAGCTTTATTAGAATTACGCGATTATCTGTAACAGTCCTTGACCATCCTCACAATATTCAAAGGCACACTACTTCATTTTGCAAGCCTGTTTTCCATATCGGCAACTCTAACAGTGATCCTCATGATCGAGTCCGGATTCAAGGACATCGAATCTATTTCTTCTCGCACCAAAAATTCAGCAAACTCAGGATAATCACTCGGTGCCTGCCCACAAAGGCCGCTGTGACGGTGGTTTTTTTTAGCGCCTTGAATAGCTAAAGAGACCATTTTTAAGACTCCCGGATCCCGTTCGTCAAAATCATGTGACACGAGTGCAGAGTCGCGATCTACGCCGAGTGTCAATTGTGTCAAGTCATTAGAACCGATAGAAAAACCATCGAAAAACCGGCTAAATTCGTCGATTAACACCACATTATTCGGTATTTCGCACATAACATAAATCTCAAGCTTATTTTCTCCCCGCTTCAGTCCGTTTTTAGCCATCTCGTTTAAAACCTTTTCAGCTTCTGTGACCCGCCGGCAGAACGGAATCATGATGATCAGATTGGTCAACCCCATATCTTCCCGCACGCGCTTCATTGCTTTGCATTCGAGAGCAAAACCTTCCCGGTATTTTTCATCATAATATCGTGATGCACCACGAAAGCCAATCATTGGATTTTCCTCTGTTGGTTCAAAATATTTACCACCTATTAGGCTGGCATATTCGTTGGTTTTGAAATCGCTCATCCGCACGATTACCGGTTTTGGATAAAATGCCGCTGCGATTGTGCCCACTCCATTGGCAAGTTTTTCGACAAAATAATCTTCCTTTGATACATAACCAAAAGTAAGTTGGTCAATTTTATTCTTTTCCACTTCATCGGTAATTTTTTCCGGGTGAATAAGTGCCATAGGATGTATCTGTATATAGCTGGTAATAATAAATTCCATTCGTGCCAGACCTACGCCATCATTGGGAATCATAGAGAGAGAAAAGGCTTGGTCAGGGTCCCCTAAATTCATCATAATTTTTGTCCTTGGCCGTTTTAAATCAGAAAGACTGATTTTT
>CAYUNV010000287.1:0-3997 GCA_964446265.1 uncultured Negativicutes bacterium
TTTGCCTGTTCCGGACAAAGATGTTTTACCGTATGCAGCGCTGCTTCCCGCGCCATCAATCCATATACCTTTCCCATGCCACTGCAGGCGATAACGTTAACTTTTTTGTTTGTTGACATGGAACTCATCCACCTTTTTCTTTAAGATTTTCATGTATTTTTCCGTATTCAGCAGAAAATCTTTTTCTTCCTCAAAATTGGTCAATTCCAATTCTGCCACCCAGCCTTGTTCATACGGATTTTCATTGATTCGTTCCGGCGCAGTCAATAGTTCTGTATTGACCGCCACAACTTTGCCGCTGACCGGGCAAACCAGTTCAAATACCGCCTTGCCGGATTCCACATTTCCAGCTTCGTCGAATTGTTCCAATTCTGCCCCTATCGGTGGCGGCGTAAAGAACATAATATCCGACAAACTTTGCTGCATAAAGTCCGTAATCCCGATGCGGGCCCGATTACCGACTACCTGAAGCCAGCAATCGTTTTCCGAAAAATAAAATCCTTCCGCAGGGACACGGAAAATAAATTTGTCTTTTTTATGAATAAGATATTCCGCCGGGGCAGGAAATTCCACCTTTTGAACAACTTGTACCGGAGCCGCAGTTTCTTCTTTACTCAATTCATCTGCCAATGCAGTGCAAAGAGCAATTTCTTTATCACCAAGTCGGAGCGTATCTGTTGGCAGCGTCACGCCACGTTTTTGCGCCTCTTCCGTCACCGTCATTTTGCGGAAAATTTTCAGTCCTTTTTCGCCGGCCAGTTTGCTGGCGCAGCGAGTTCCGCAGCCATCCAGGACTAACAACGGATTTTCTTTGGCGATTTTATCATACCGGGCATCCGCGACTCGGTAAAATACCGGGCAGATTATTTCGTTTTGCGCGCCTTCGCAAAAGAGCATCGCAATTTCTTTGGTCATTTGTCCAGCGCACTTGTCCAGGCCATTACAGGGTAAAACTGCGTATTTATCACTCATGGCTTCCCATCGCCTCCCGAGTCTCTTTGATTTTCTTCGATACCTCCGATTTACTGGGGAAGGTTAACGCATCCGGCCCGCAAGTCTTGCTACAGGCCCGGCAGAACACTACGCAATTCAAAGGATTGGCGACAACCAGTTTGATCGGCTCGTTTTCCCGCTTTTCAAATACATGATGCGGACAAAAGTCAAAACATTCCATGCAGTAGTCACATTTTTCATAATCAATCGTTGGCTTCCAATCAATCGTATCTCTAGGCACACCCATGAAGGTATCTTTATCTTCGCTCATTATTCTTCATCCCCCTCAAAGCCCAAATCTTTGAGCGCTTTTTTTACTTTTTCAATCGCCTGTTCATTCGTCATGTCTCGAATATCGAGCATAACAGCGTCTTTTTCCACATCCAGTCCTGCATCCTTAAAAGCCTGTTTAAACATTTTTCTCTGCATATTGGGTGCGCAGGCTCCAATGATTACCTTCCTATTGGCTTTCAAAAAATCGGCAAGAAAGCGGTCGCCATCTTCTTCGCAGAGTTGCGGATGAATAAATCCGTATTCTACCGGAAGCTCAACCCGTACTTGGTTGATAAAATCCCAAATGTCCATTGCCTTAAATCCCGGACACTTTCCGGTGCATACGCACATAATAAAGCCATAGCGTTCTTTTTCCATACTAACTTCCCCCCCAATTTAATCGTTATGTTCCTAGTTTGGTTCACTTATCCTTTGTGGATCGATCGTCCGAGCGCGTCGGCGCACGCTTCCATAACCGCTTCACTTAACGTAGGGTGAGGATGAATAAGATCCGCAACCTCATCGGCAGTATGGTTGAAAGCAATCGCCATTGTCAGTTCAGAAATCAGTTCCGTTGCCGAAGGTCCGAAGATTTGTGCTCCCAGAATAATGCGGCTCCGGCTGTCAGTAATCACTTTTACTAACCCGTCCCGCTCTCCCATGCACAAAGCTCGCCCGTTGGTACGGAACATAAATCGACCAACCCTTACTTCATAGCCTTTTTCAGCGGTTTCTTGTTCCGTCATGCCCACCGTAGCCAATTCCGGCTGAATATATACACAAGACGGAAGCGCGTTATAGGTCATGATTTTCGACAGCCCCAGCGCATTTTCCACTGCGATCCGACCTTCCGCGTATGCTTTGTGGGCCAGCATTTTGCCGCCAATTACATCACCGGCCGCATAAATTCCCGGGATGCTTGTCGCTAGGTGTTCATTAACGACGAACGCTCCTTTTGCATCCGTTGCCGCTCCTAACGCAAGCAATCCGTTCGGCACTGACGGTTTGCGACCGGCAGCAAGCAACACATAGTCTGCCTCCACTTGTTCGTCTTTTCCTTGGCGTATAAAGTTCACGATAGTTCCTGTATCGGCAGCAACAATTCCAGAAACTGTGCTGGACAATTGGATCGAAATTCCTTGACGTTTCATACTTTTCAGTACTTCGGCAGCTATTTCACTGTCTTCGGTAGGCAAAACCTGATCAGCCATTTCGATGACGGTAACTTTGCTTCTTAGCGCGTTAAACATCTGGGCGAACTCGAGTCCGATCACCCCGCCGACAATGATGACTAATCGGTTTGGTACCGTTTCCAATTCTAAAATTTCATTACTCGTCAGCACCGTTGGCGCTTCTACTCCCGGAATTGGCGGTCGCATTGGCACAGATCCAGTAGCCACTAAAAATTTTTTGCTCTGTAGTTCCAGTACGCCTTCTTCTGCCTCCACCTTCAACCGATCGAAATGGGTAAAATCTCCGTTCCCTCTTACTAGGTGAATCCGGTCGTTCCGCAGCAAATACTCCACACCCATACGCAAACTTTTCACAACCCGCGCTTTGCGGCTATGCGCAGTTGCCCAACTTGTTCTGGGAGTTTCTGTCGTCACCCCAAATTCGGCACCCTTGCGTACAAGCGCGTCTACCTCCGTTGTCCGCAATAATGCCTTGGTTGGGATACAACCGCGATTTAAACACACGCCACCAATTTGATCGTGTTCAACGATGGTAACACGTGACCCTAACTGCGCAGCCCGAATAGCAGCTAGATATCCGGCTGGTCCTCCGCCCAAAATAACAAGATCCGCTTTTTCTTTCCACTCCATGTTACATCCATCTCCTCAAAATATGACTTGATGATTAATTTATTATATTATAAAATTGTAATATATGTTTAGCATAATCTGCTCTTCTTTATCTGTCAACCCGTTTTTCTGATGAAAGTAAATATTGACGGCTTCAATTTTTGAAAGTATATTGTATATATGATATGTTTCTAATATTATAAAGTATTAAGGAGGATCTTTGCATGAGTGATTTGCAAGCACGAAATGAAAAACGAATTGTATATTCCTGTTCCGGATGTGCAGATGTCGGTGAATTAGCTGACCAAGTCTGTAGAAAACTGCGCAAAGATGGTTATGCTAAATCTAGCGGAAGTTGTCTTGCCGGAATTGGAGCTGGCTTCTCTTCGTTCATCGATGCCGCCAAAGCAGTAGAAACCGTCGTGACGGTTGATGGCTGTCCGGTAGGCTGCGCTAAGAAAACGATAGAAAATATCGGAATTACTCCGCAAACGATATTTTTGACCGAACTGGGCGTTGTAAAAGGACAGACTGCTGTAACACCTGAGTTAATCAATCAAATGGCACAATCGGTCGCCGAAAAACTATAGTAGCACAAATCAATTTTTCGTAAAATAGTACCCCCGCGCAGTCATTATAAACATATACTTCCAAAAGAGGAAAATATGTAGTGTTAGCAACCTCATCGCTAATGAATAAAAATCGATGAAGTTAGCGAATTTGCAGAGGCAGCTTACCAAGAAAACGTTTCCAAGTGATATCAAGAAGAAAGGAATGATGTTTATGTGGTGGGGACCTATGGGATATGGCTGGGGTATGCCGTTTCTTATGTTCCTATTTCCGCTTTTCTTTTTTATCTGCATTGGAATTATGTTTTACTTATTTCGTCGTGGAAGATGCCCGTTCGGGTATCATAACCATGACGATGC
>CAYUNV010000288.1:0-3967 GCA_964446265.1 uncultured Negativicutes bacterium
GGAATTCCGGCCAGCGTGTCTAATACTGCAGGCACTTTTGTTTGTAACCATATTTTTTATGGCTTGATGCATCATTTACAACAAGAAGGCAATATCCGGCGAGGCGGCTTTATTCACATCCCCTATTTGCCACAGCAAGCAGCAAAGCTTTCCGGACAGCCAAGCATGGCGTTGGATATAATTGTGCGTGGGTTGAAAAAAGCAATTGAGGCCACAATAATGGCAAAAACTGATGAACGGCATAGCGGCGGGACGATTTGTTGATATTGTGAGTTAGGTGACTCAGATCGGCTGAGCACGGGAAACCCCTATGGAATATTCATTGTAAAAAAGATTCTTTGCAACTACTCAAAATCCACATAGTGATATTTACATAAAAACGAGAACTAGCCATTTTACGCAAGGCTAGTTCTCGTTTTTTAGTACTTATACGGTTTTCCTGGTCGACTTTATCCCATAATTCCTGCGGCAGTAAAACCTTGTAAAGCTTCCCGAGCGATTTGGGAGAAGCGCCTGGCCGCATAAAATTCCAGCAATGTCATCCATACCCTTTTTGTCCTTTCAGAAAATACATTTCCCTGTTATCTTGTGAATGATAGCTGCGGAATAATGTGGATTGCAGCCTCCCTTATTTTTCCGAGAGTTCACTCAATTCACAACTTAATGTCCATCCTAGAAAGATACTATTTTAGCCGTACTTATCTGGCGATTTTGATTTCATAGCGAAAGATAAAATCTTTATCCCCTATAAAATCCGCTCTATATCTATATTTTTAAGAAGTTACTCAGTGAATAAAATTCATCAAAACCTACTTGACAGATGCCAAAAGCCATTATAGAATGAAATTGAGAATTAGAAAATATTGTCATTATGTTCATTGTACATGAACATAAATTAAGCTCTTCCCGAAAAAAACGCAGAGAGACAATATCTCCCTGCGCCAAGAAAATGTTAAATATTGTCGGATGATAGGTACGGGAGAGATCCACCTCGAGTGGACGCCGAAGGAGCAAGCGGACCGAATCTCTCAGGCAAAAGGACCGTACCTTGACGAGTCTCTGGAGAGACCGCTGAATGCGGCACCGATGGGGTATGCGAACAGAATGGATCGCGAATCTCTCAGGTTAAAAGACAGAAGCCAATTATGGCTTCTGTCTTTATATATATCAACATAATAAGGAGAGATAATGAATGCGGTTTGTAGTCACCAATAATCCCAAGGTCAGGGACTGCTTTGCTGCCCGGCATTTGGCGTGCTGCTACCAACTCATTTGGGTCGAGGGCTATACCGAAGATGTTCTTCGTTCCGTCCGGGATCTAAGCCATCAGTGTCATCGCCTGCTTACCCACCCCTTGACAGGCAGCATCAAGCCAAACCAAACGCCCTATAAAACCGTGGTAATGGAAAACACTTCTGCACAGGTTCCTGAACCGGATTCTGTTGTGCTTGCTGAAACCGCATTAGCAAAAACAGTCGCCATGCTTCGTGATAGACCTCGTCCCGAGGCGGCCTTTCGCTATCTTGACGACTTCGCGGTAATCGACCTCGATTTCTTCTTGAGCTATTTAGGAAACCCTGATTACCCCTGCTAAACCACAATATTATGAAGGGAGGATAAGAATGCAGCATTATGACATTATGATCATTGGCGCTGGTCCGGCCGGCTTGACGGCGGCCATTTACAGCGCCAGAAGCAAGCTTAAGACAATGTATATTGAAATGCGAGCCAGCGGCGGTCAAGCCGCCACTACCGACGAGATTGAGAACTATCCGGGATTTTCTAAGGGCGTTACCGGCCCCGAACTCGCCACCGAAATGGAGGAGCAGGCCAAACGGTTCGGAGCGGAAAGACTGGTGGCTAAGGTCCAGGGAATACAGAGTGACGGAGACTACCGCATTATCAAAACCAATAAAGGTGATTTCAGCGCCAAGGCCGTGATTATAGCTACCGGAGCCGCATCGAAACTTCTCGGTTGCCCTGGCGAACTGGAATTCCGGGCCCGGGGTGTTTCCTATTGTGCCACGTGCGACGCCGCTTTTTATGAGGGGGCTAATGTCATGGTAGTCGGTGGCGGCAACTCAGCGGTCGAAGAGGCCAACTACCTTACGAAATTCGCCGACAAAGTGTGGCTGGTGCACCGCCGCAACGCCCTGCGGGCAACCAAGCTTGTTCAGGAACGGGCTTTGGCAAATCCCAAGCTTGAGGTCATCTGGAACTCGGTGGTCGAGAAGATCGACGGCGATGGTGTGGTGGAAACCGTAACTTTGCGTAATCGCGTTACTGATGAAAAAACCGAAATGATGGTCGACGGAATCTTCATCTATGTTGGCCTGGAACCGAATACTGCTTGGCTGGAGAACCTAATCGAACTGGATGAACATGGCTATATTCCGACAGATGAAAACATGCGTACTAGCCTTCCGGGTATATATGCCGCAGGTGATGTCAGGACCAAACTGCTGCGGCAGGTAGTTACCGCGGCGGCTGATGGTGCCATCGCCGCTTTCCATGCGGAAAAATATATAGAAAATCATTTTGACAAGGAGGGAAAATAATGGCCAATTTGACTGAACTAACCAAAGAAAATTTTGAGCAGGAAGTGTTCCAAAGTGATTTGCCGGTGCTTGTTGATTTTTGGGGACCAAAGTGCGTTCCCTGCATGGGTCTCATGCCGTTGGTCGAAGAATTGGCGGCAAAGTATGCCGGCAAAGTTAAGTTCTGCAAAGTAAACACCACCGAAAACCGTCGCCTGGCAATACAGGTCAAAGTTATGAGTTTGCCGACTTTTCAGTTTTACAACAAGGGGGAATTGGTCGCTGAATTAAACGGCCAATTTGGTCAGACAGAAATCGAAGAAAAACTAAATGCTTTGATAGGCTAAAGAACGGGAGGGAATAAGATGCGCCTTACTCTCGGTAAGATTCATATCAAAGGAGTAGATTTTGGCAATACCACCAGAATCGAAAACGGAGTGCTGTTTGTCAACAAGCAGGAGCTGACCGGGCTGTTAAGTGAGGATGCCCGCATCGCCGGCATCGAGCTATTTCTTGCTAATCCCGGCGAAAATACAAGGATTGTGCCGGTCAAAGACGTTATCGAACCCCGCGTAAAGGTGGAAGGCCCCGGCAATGTTTTTCCCGGCTTCCTGGGCAAGATTGACACCGTCGGTACGGGGCGCACCCATGTGCTGCAGGGCGCCGCAGTGGTAACCTGCGGCAGGATTGTCGGTTTTCAGGAAGGCATCATCGACATGACCGGTCCCGGCGCGCAATATACGCCATTTTCCAGAACCTTTAATGTGGTACTCAAAATCGAACCCATTGCCGGCCTCAATCAGCACGAACACGAGAATGTCATCCGTATGGCCGGACTTAAGGCCGCCGCCTACCTGGGCGAAGCCGGCAGGACAGTCGTCCCGGACAGCGAGGAAATTTTCGACTGGCCGAATCTTAAAGAAGCTATGACCCTTTACCCTAATCTGCCCAAAGTGGCGTATGTGTATATGCTTCAGACTCAGGGACTGCTGCATGACACCTATGTGTACGGCATCGACGCCAAACGCATCCTGCCGACGCTGCTTGCTCCAACAGAGGTGTTTGACGGGGCGATTGTGAGCGGCAACTGCGTTTCAGCCTGCGATAAGAACCCCACCTATGTACACCTCAATCAGCCGATCATTACCGAGCTGTTCAAACGGCACGGCAAAGATTACAATTTTGTCGGCGTGATTATTACCAATGAAAATGTTACCCTGGCCGATAAAGAGCGTTCTTCCAACTATACGGCCAGACTGGCAGAAATGCTGGGTGTCGATGCGGCGATCGTCAGCGAGGAAGGCTTTGGCAATCCTGACGCCGACCTGGTAATGAATTGCCGCAAGCTGGAGCAAAAAGCCATCAAAACCGTTTTGGTCACCGACGAATATGCCGGCCGCGACGGCAGTTCCCAGTCTCTGGCGGACACT
>CAYUNV010000289.1:0-3939 GCA_964446265.1 uncultured Negativicutes bacterium
ACCATTCCTTTTTGCGTCAGCTTAAACACTGCACGTTCGGTAATGTACAGGACAGGTTGGTTAACTTTTCGGGCATAGTCGCCGCTGAAGGTAATTTGTTCCACATGCTTCAGGAATTTTTTCACTTTGCCTTCATTCAAAATATTCAATTTTCCATCTTTCACTTCCACTTTCAACCCGCCAGCGGTAAATGTCCCGCAGAATACAACCTTTTTGGAATTCTGCGTAATATTGATGAAACCACCGCAACCGGCAACGCGGCCTTTAAATTTGCTCACGTTAATATTACCGGCCTGATCTGTTTCGGCCAACCCCAAAAACGCGATATCTACTCCGCCGCCATCATAAAAATCAAACTGATACGGTTGATCCAAGATCGCTTCCGCGTTCGTTGAAGCGCCAAAACTTAATCCGCCGGCAGGGATGCCGCCGATCGGCCCGGCCTCAACCGTAAGCGTCATCAAAGGGCCTACACCTTCCTCGTTGGCAACCATAGCAACGCCCTCAGGCACACCGATCCCCAAGTTTACCGCTGCATTCGGAATAAGTTCCATGGCAGCACGGCGGGCAATGACTTTCCGTTCGCTCAACGGCATCGGCGGTATCGCGTTGACAGGTACGCGGGTCTCCCCGGAATACGCTGGATTATACTGTTCCGCAAAGGTCTGCATATGCAGTTCGGGCGGAGCGACAACGACATAGTCAACAATCAGTCCCGGTATTTGTACACTCATTGGTTTCAAAGATCCATTGGCAACAATCCGTTCTACCTGAACAATAACAATTCCACCGGAATTTTTAGCCGCCTGCGCAATCGATAAAATTTCTCCGGTCATTGCTTCTTTCTCGCAGGAAATGTTGCCCTTTTCATCCGCGCTGGTTCCCCGAACGAGAGCCACCGTGACCGGAAATGCCTTATACCAAAGCCATTCCTCGCCGCCTAACTCAACGACTTCCACAAGGTTTTCCTTCGCTGCATTACCGATCCTTCCGCCTTCGAGCCGCGGATCAACGAACGTATTCAGACCAACCTTGGTAATGACGCCAGGTCGATGGCCTGCAACCTCACGAAACCACTCCGACAGTGTCCCTTGGGGGAAATTGTACGCCTCTATGATATTTTCGTGGGCAAGGTTGCCGAGTTTCGGGGCAAAATTCCAATGTCCGCCGATGACCCGCTTCGTCAGTCCGGCATAACCAAAATGGTTTACACCTTTTTCTTTGCCGTCGCCTTGCCCCGCACAATAAATCAGCGTCAGGTTACGAGGCGAATCTTCATTTTTGAACCGTTCCTCAATCGCTGCGGTCAACGCTTCCGGATGTCCGTTTCCGACGAACCCACTTGTTCCTATTGTGTCTCCATCCTTGATCAATTTGGCGGCCTCCGCCGCGGTGATAAATTTTGCCATTCTTTTTTCCCCCTCAAAAATGTCTATTATTTTTGATTTAGCAACCGGCAATCTTCATATACTAACGCTATGGCATTCTTCTGTTCATCTTTTTCTTATGCACATTCAGTGCCAAAACAAAAAAGCTGATTCTTGTTATATTCTCTTGCTTTTTTTATGGATACGACATGTCTTATCCGACAACTACATAATATTTCCGACATTTTCAAATTATATTCCGACACTTTTTTTACATTCATAAAATATGGTTGTCTTATTTTTCACAATTAACAACTGGATAATTCAGGGAATGTGTACGATGTAAGAAAATTAATTACAATCGAATTATTTTCTATTTTTTAAAAATACAGAATAATTCGATTGTAAAATTGGCGGCTCTCCACCGAAAAAGAACCGCCAATTTTTTTTAAAAGGTCATCTTCTTGTCTTTCTGCAGCCACTCCAACAGGACATCTTCCCGAGTCCGTTTGATTTTAGCCAATTGCTCCGGTTCCCAGTCATACATCCCTGTCCCGGTTTTCGCACCAAGGTTTCCCTTTGCCGCCGGCTCACTCAACAACGGTGATACCCCGTGGCTGTCGCACAAATCTTTGTTCAAGTAAGAGGATATATTGTAGAAAACATCCAAGCCGCCTAAATCAGCGCTTTCAATTGGACCGCTGGTTGACAGACGGCGTCCGAGGCTGTATTTCATGGTCGTATCGACTGCTTCTTTGGTAGCAATTCCGTTCTCCACAATATACAGAGCTTCCCGCAACAACGCGAATTGCAGACGGTTGCCAATAAAACCGAGCGCTTCTTTTAACAGCGCCACCGGTTTTTTGCCTATTTTTTCCATAAGTTTCCATGTAGCATCAACAGTTTCCTGCGCGGTATGTTGGCCCGGCACCACTTCAACCAACGGCACGAGGTGAGGCGGATTCCAAAAATGCGCAACGACAAAGCGGTCTTTTTTCGCCAGTTTTTCCGCCACAGCCGTCGGGCTCAACCCTGAGGTATTTGTAGCAAAAATCGTTTCCGGCTTGCAAAGCGTTTCCATTTTCGCAAAGATCTCTTGCTTGATGGCTAAATCTTCCGCCACCGATTCGATCACAAAGTCCGCATCCACCGCTGCCTCTTCCAGGGTAGTTACGCCTTTAATCCGCGCCAAAATGGAATCAATGTCTTTCGGGTCGACTAAACCATGTTGCCGATACGTTTCCAGCCCGGCTTTGATCCCCTTGAAACCGCGTTCGATACTGCTGTCCGAACGGCCAAACATCCGCACATTATAACCGGCCATTGCAAACATCAACGCTGTGCCGAACCCCATAGTTCCAGTACCAAGGTTACAAATATTTTTATTTTCTTCCACTTGCATGTCAACAATCACTCCCGTCCTGTTTAGTATATTATAGTTTATTCCACATTTGGAGCGAAAAGCCTGCAAAATTGTTTTGCACAACTTTGCAAGCCTCGCGCAGGATCGTAAATCTTAACAATTCACACAATCTTACTGTTCACTAATTAATCATCGGTGCAACATACGGCATCGTTTTTGATAAGAAATACAGTAATATCAATACAGTCGGAGTCAAGAAGATTAACTGCAGAACAGAGAACCCAGCCAGATCGCGCGCTTTCATACCCGAAAGACCAAGCAACGGCAGCATCCAGAACGGATTAATAAAGTTCGGCAGTGCCTCAGCCGCATTATATACCTGAACCATCCAGGCCAGGTTCACTTTCAACTGGTTAGCAGCTTCCAATACATAGGGAGCTTCTACAACCCATTTGCCGCCGCCGGACGGCAGGAACAGGCCCATAATCGCCGAGTAAGCACCGACAACAACCGGCAAAGAACCTTGTGTTGAAACTGAAACAAAGAATTTTGCCAGCAAATCATTCAAGCCGGATGCCATCAATACGCCAAAAATACCGGCATACAAGGGGAATTGGAGAAGAACGCCGCCTGTCATCGGAACAGACTTGCCGGCCGCTTTCAGGAAGCCTTTCGGAGTCCAGTGCAGCAACATCCCCACGATAAGGAACATGAAGTTATACGTATTGAGGTCAAGCATAGACATCGCGCCTTTGGTGGTGAACAGGAAAACCAGGTAACCAAAACCTAATAAACAAATAATAATCGTAAGGATCGGGCTGTATTCCAAATATTCTCCGGGAACTTTTGGTTTACCCAAATCTTCCTGGACATCCGCAAATTGAATTCCGGCCATTTGAGCCGTTTTGGCTTTATCGGCGTTCGGCGTCGAGGCATAACAAATCCAAATGGCAACGATGGAAACAACAACAATCATAACGAGGTTTTGCCAGGTGAAAAGAGTTAAACTCAAAGGTATTTCACCACTAATTTTGTACAGGGAAGCAGGGATAGACGCTTTCGTAGCCATCAGCAACGCGGCTGAGGACGAGAAGCCAAGAGCCCAAACACTGCCTAAACCCAAATACGCAGCAGCGCCGATTGCCCGGTAATCTACTCCCGGAACGCGCTTGAGAACTTCTTTCATCAATGATCCGGCAAAAATAAGAC
>CAYUNV010000290.1:0-1535 GCA_964446265.1 uncultured Negativicutes bacterium
ACGTTATTGAATTTGGATCATCAAACAATGCTTCAAAGGTGGATTTATTAAGCGGACTTTCAATTTCTCAAGTCAGAGAGCTTTTAACTGTTATTGCCACGTTCCAATTCGGAACAATGACATCGAATTTGGATTGGCACACAAAAGGCGTTGCTATTGCAACTGAATGTGTGACGCTATTAAGATACCTGAATGAAAAAAACAATGAAATTCAAGCAAATTTGAAGAATTTGGTTGATCTTTTGAACGACTGGCCTTTAGCAGCGCGACTATTCCAGTATTTCAAAAAATATTTTTTAGACGCAAAATCTAAAGACCAGAAGGATTTTTTAAACCGCGTTCAGTCTGATAATTTCAATCCTCTTGTTTATGACAACAAAAAAAGCTCAAGTAACACTTTCAACGAACAAACGACATGGAGACTAGGGGCTATTAGTAATGGTTTGACCGAGTTTTTACAAAATACAAGCATTGTCCAAGACTTTGCAACTTCTGGAAACGGACTCAATCTTGCCAATTTGATTTATGAACAGAAAAAGATCGTGCTTTTAAGATTTAATGGAACTTCAGGACAAGTAGGGGCATGGTTATCTCGCTATGTTCTGACAGAATATTATCGAACCGTTTTTGAAAACGGCCTTAAGTTGAACGAAGGTGAATACACTTTCTTTGTTGGAGACGAATTTCAGGAATTTTCAGATTTTGCTTCTGGCAACAGATTCAACGACAATGCATTTGCTGCAAAATCACGTGAATATAAAAATATTACTATTGTCGGCACACAGTCAATTTCTTCTTTACAAAGTCGCGGAGCAGGAAGTTTCGCTGTTATGGAATTTTTAAATAATACAAATAATCGCATTTTCATGTACTGCGATGACCCCGTTTCACAAGAAGTCGCAAGACGGTACAATGAAGCCGTATTTCTGAACGAGCTTGAGCCGGGGAAAGCTTTTGTTGTTAAATTCGACGCCCGATCACGTCGCCGGCTTCAATATGTCGAAAATTTGCAGACTTCACACGATGAGTTGAAAATGGAATTGGCCGAAGCGCCGTTTCATGCCGAGACAGTTCTGGAAGAGATCAAAGAAGCGCCTTCGCTCGAAATGATCTTTGAAATTCTTGAAGCCAAAGACAGAGAAAAACAAGAAGAGGTCAAAAATGACGAGGGTCCAAGAATTCCGGGAAGAATCCCCGGAAGAATCCCGCATAGAATGCGCTTTAACGAAGACGATGATGAAGAAGAGGAACAGAAAAGCAAAATTCCAAACAACTTAAAATCAATCGTTGAACAATTCCCACATTTTTTTAAAACAGCTACAAAAGGCGGGCGAGTTTCAATCCAAATCACCAAAGGTTGGATTCGGGCACTCGAAAACGCTTTAACAGTTTTTGAACATACAGGGCTTGAGATTGATATTTGTAACATCTTTATTGGTAGCGATGGAAATTTGACTCTCGGAGCAATAAATTCTTGTGCTGTTAATATTTTGGATAGTTTTTTGAAAGATACACATAGATTGTGCCCTATTTGC
>CAYUNV010000290.1:1545-3929 GCA_964446265.1 uncultured Negativicutes bacterium
GGAATGAATTAAATAACAAGACAAAAGTTTGCGAACAATGCGCCCTAGAGTTCAATTTTTATGCCCCTTAAAAATGAAAAGGAGGCTCCTGGGGAGGGCTCTAACTCCCTTGTAGTACCCGCTCACACCCTCTGGACATTATCCTATAAAATAGCCTTTATTTTCAGATGGATCACGCCATGGCGTCTGCCAAGCTCATTACGTCTGAAGTAGTCAGAAGGAAGGAGCTATCGAAGCTCCTGAGAGGAGGCGGCACTAAAAAATCGCGTTGCCGGTGCGGGGAAAAATACCTAACTTTTCGATGCGTCCGAACCCCGGAATCGCCACCCAAGGTGGCTCCATTAGGGGTTTACATCGCTGGCTCCCTTATGGCGGTCAATGAGGGGGTGGGAGTGCCCCCTCGGCCGCAACTGTGGGTCATCCAGGGCCAAACTGCTCAGGCAAGAGCACCTTGACGGCAAAGCATAGGCTCCAGGAAGGGGTCCCCTTCAGAATACGGATTTTAAAGCACGCCAATGGGAAAAATATCAATTATTACAGCTAGTTTTTCAGCGCCTGGGTTCAGACTTTGAACGGGAGACAAGTGCCTTGTATCTGACTTAATTTATTATATATTTTTTATGTAAACGTACGAAATTTTCCGGATTCTGAGATGATCCCTTAAAGCAGTATCGAACCGCAACAGCGCGGAACCAATCATTCGCACGCTGGACTTCGCCCAAGGGTTCTCACGCGCGGTTAACGGGACAGATTTCCCCCGCGCAGAGGCCGACCTCAAATCAGCCAACGCGTTTATGACCAGCAATGAAGCCGAGGAACGTGGAGTTCGACTAATATTGCCATAGAGGGGCCCTATGACTACATCCACCAAAATCGCTAAATGGGTTCAGAGCAAGCCATTAATTCTAATTCGTTTTGACGAGACACTCTCTTCTGTCCTCCATAATTGCAGGAATGGATTCGAACAAATAACCATTGCCAAGCCGCATGCGTTATTTGAAAAATTTAAGCTCCCGACGCCTTGCCTGATCGAGACAAAACTTTATGACCCAGCATTTATGTCTTCACGCGCCTTGGCACGAGCGAAGGCTCATTATAGGATCGAAAATGAATCAGGAATAGCATGCTATTTAGGCACAGTAACAAGGAAAAATCCAGTAAGCACATTTGATTCACGCCTAACCATAAAAAAAATTCGTATCATCACTTCACGCTCGCTGGACGAGATAGTGATTAATCTCACCGACAAGCGCATGAAAAGTTTTCTTAACAACCATCTTTTATCTGACAGCGACTTCTCAATCCTTTCTCCTAAATTAAGCTCAAGCATCATTGAGTTATTAGACAAAGACCCTGATAATCAATCTGCGCTAGAGACATCACTTTCGTTACTTCCGAAATTACGACGCGTTCCACATATCAACTGGGCACAAGAGGATGCGATCCATTCCGCTATGGCTGCCTTCGGCATTCGGGCCAACGAACCACCAGACGAAATCACCTTGAAACGCGGTTCTCCCTCAGGTCTCGGCCTCATCGGTGCGCATCTCTACGAAGACAATGTTATTCATGGAGATGCGGCAGAGTTGCCAGGGTTCAATCTAATTAAATCAGATATCACAGGTAGAGCTATCTTCCAAAAACGTGATGAACGGTTGGTTATTTACACAGCCAATAAATTGCCCCTAGAAGAAATGTTCGGGGTCGATCTGATCTACATTAACGAGACAAGAGGAAACATCTTGATGGTTCAGTACAAGATGCTAGAGGAAGGGCAAAAGCAAGAAGCGTACACCGACTGGATATTTAGGCCAGACAACCAAATGAGAGACGAAATTAAACGCATGAAAATTCCCACCTTGGGAAATGAACCAACAGACTACAGATTAAATCGAAGCCCATTTTTCTTTAAATTTGTCAAAAGGAAAATCGTAGACAACTCCCATCAATCTTTCTTGGTCTCGCTTGAACATTTGAATCAAATCCTCGCATCTCCCGAATCAAGAGGCCCCAAAGGTGGAGTTCGTCTAAGCTATAACACCTTAAATGGAACATATTTGCGCGAATCAGACATGACTGGTTTAATACGATCAGGCTACGTAGGGACTCATCGTGTTGAAACAGAAGCTCTTGCGCCTATTATTGCTAGTGTCGCCAATGGCAACAAAGCTGTAGTGCTCGCGTGGCAAAGAAAAATCCAAAGAGAAG
This sequence comes from uncultured Negativicutes bacterium, assembly GCA_964446265.1. GTDB lineage: Bacteria > Bacillota > Negativicutes > CTSoil-072 > CTSoil-072 > CTSoil-072. The sequence goes on from CAYUNV010000290.1 coordinate 3,754, forward strand.
GCACGGCCATTTGAAGTCTCCCAAAATTATGCCGTCCTCTGAATTCAGTCCGCCAGCCCTCATCGCCAAAGCTTTTCAAACCGCGCGGGGTTGGCAGCCGTGGACCTAACTGTGTGCTGAATATTCCGGTGCCCAAGATAGTCCTGAATCAGTCGCGTGTCTGCCCCTGGGTCGGC
>CAYUNV010000291.1:0-3907 GCA_964446265.1 uncultured Negativicutes bacterium
CTGATTTTTTCGCCGTAATGGACAATTGGCTTTTGATTGATGCAAGTCCCTTGGTTCGAACGGATGTACTTTAACATTTTATAGGCATCTAACGCACCTTCATCGGTACGGATATGGATTTCACGGGCTGTAACTTTTTCTACCGTCCCAGCTCGTTCGGCCAATATGACCACGCCTGAATCCCTAGCTGCTTTATATTCCATTCCCGTTCCGACCAACGGAGCCTGCGTACGCAGAAGCGGAACCGCCTGACGTTGCATGTTTGCGCCCATCAGCGCACGGTTAGCATCGTCATTTTCCAGGAATGGAATCAACGCAGTTGCAATGGATACAACCTGCTTCGGTGAAACATCGATATAGTCAACATTTTCCGCCGGCACTGCAAGAATGTCCGAACGGTAACGTACTGTAACCCGCGGTTCTTTAAACCAAGCGTCTTCCGTCACTTGTTCATTCGCCTGTGCACAAACAACTTCATCTTCTTCGTCTGCCGTTAAATAGGAGATCGTATCAGTGATACGACGATTCGCTTTATCTACTTTCCGGTAAGGAGTTTCAATAAAGCCAAATTCATTGACCCGGGCAAACGTAGACAACGAACCGATCAAACCGATATTCGGCCCCTCCGGAGTCTCAATCGGGCACATCCGGCCATAGTGGGAGTGGTGAACGTCACGCACTTCGAACCCGGCTCTTTCCCGGCTTAATCCTCCGGGTCCCAATGCACTGAGCCGCCGTTTATGGGTTAATTCCGCTAACGGGTTGGTTTGATCCATAAATTGTGACAACTGGCTGGATCCAAAAAACTCCTTAATAGCCGCAACAACCGGTCGAATATTGATCAGCGCTTGCGGCGTGATCACATCGACATCCTGGATCGTCATCCGTTCTTTAACGACTCTCTCCATACGAGCTAAGCCGATACGGAATTGATTTTGCAGCAACTCGCCCACCGAACGCAACCGTCGGTTGCCAAGGTGGTCAATATCATCCGTGGTTCCATGCCCTTCGATTAAATTTAGCATATAGCTAACCGAAGAAATAATGTCTTCGCGCGTAATCGTTCTATGTGAAATTGGCAATGTTGGCGTACAAATCATTTTCACAGTTGAACCGTCTTTTTGCTTAATGTGCACCTCAATGTTTTCGGCACCCGCAAAGATTTCACTTTTCTCAAGAAGTTCGATCTTTTCCTCATCAAGCATGGAACCAGCCGGCAGAATAATTTCCCCGGTCTCTTTATTAATGATCGATTCAGCTAATGTTTTTCCCATCAAACGCCGCCGCCAGCCTAACTTTTTAGTCAGCTTATAACGACCGACCGTTGCCAAATCGTAGCGTTTTGGATCAAAAAATAAAGTTTCCAGCAATTGTGTTGCATTTTCAACCGTGGGAGGTTCACCCGGACGCAATCTTTTGTATATTTCAACCAAAGCTTCATCCTTAGAGGAAGTATTGTCTCTGTCTAAAGTAGCTTGAATACGAAGGTCATCAGCAAAAAGGCTTTTGATAGCGTCACTAGAGCCGTAGCCTAATGCCCGCAGCAAAACAGTCGCCGGAAGTTTGCGAGTGCGGTCAACCCGAACCCAAATAGCATCATTGGCGTCCGTTTCTAATTCTAACCAGGCGCCACGATTAGGAATGACGGTTGCTCCGTATAATTTTTTACCGTTCGTATCAATACTTTCAACATAATATACACCAGGAGAACGTACAAGTTGGCTAACAATGACCCGTTCTGCGCCATTGATAATAAATGTACCATTCCTGGTCATTAGCGGGAAATCTCCCATGAATACATCCTGTTCTTTAATTTCGCCTGTTTCACGGTTAATAAGACGAACGCTAACCCGCAATGGAGCAGAGTAAGTAACATCCCGTTCCTTACACTCTTCCACTACATATTTAGGATCTCCTAACGTAAAACTTTCGAAGGACAATACTAAATTACCGGTAAAATCCTGAATTGGCGAAATATCATGAAATATTTCCTGCAATCCCGTGTCGAGGAACCATTTGTATGAGTTCTTCTGGATTTCGATAAGGTTAGGCATGTCCAGCACTTCTTTAATTTTCGCATAATTATAGCGAAGTCTCTTACCTACCGGAACAGGATTAAACATTAAATCCTTCACCCCTCTGCACATTTTATGCTGGCAAATGTCACATATCGTTACTGCAAATCAAACGCATTAAATAGGAAAAATAAGCAAGGGTCTTCTAATCAGGTGAGAACCTTGCCTTTTCAGCCTGAGGAATCTGCCACATCATCCATCCTCCGCTATGTTCCTATTTTTCACTGCTCCACTTGCACCTAGATATAAGCATAACGTAAAACGATTACGTGCCTCATGTTGAATCGTACGATTCAAAAAAAGGTCTTTCGCATTTAAAAATGATATCATAAGATGTTGCATTAGTCAATACATAAATAAACGATGATGAATATAAAGTACACTTTCATTTTACACTGAACCGCCATGAAAAAAACGGACCGCCAACAAAAATGGGCAAATTATTTTTTAAATCATTTTTAGCTAAAAGGCGAGCACCTTAATGAGTGCTCGCCTTTTCATAAGCATAATTATTTAATTTCAACAGTAGCGCCAGCTTCGGTCAGCTTGGCTTTCAAAGCTTCTGCATCGGCTTTGGAAACTTTTTCTTTAACAGCCTTAGGAGCGCCATCAACTAAATCTTTAGCTTCTTTCAGTCCAAATCCGGTAACTTCACGCACAACTTTAATGACGTTAATTTTAGCACTGCCAGCGGAAGCGAGGATAACATCAAACTCAGTTTGCTCTTCAGCAGCAGCAGCAGCAGCAACCGGAGCAGCAGCTACGGCAGCAACCGGAGCAGCAGCGGAAACACCAAATTTTTCTTCCATAGCTTTGATCAGTTCTGCTAATTCCAGAACGGTCATGCTTTCAATCGCTTGTAAAATTTCTTCTTTTGTCATTTTTTATTCCTCCAATAATTCATTCTGTTTTTTTAGGCTATACACTCAAACGATACTAACTGGATACTCAATTTACGCAGACTCTTTTGCTTTACGCACAGCTTCCAATGCATAAACCAAATTGCGAATATTGCCTTGAAGAACATTGACCATACCAACAATCGGCGCCTGCATGGTACCACACAGTTTTGCCAGCAACACTTCGCGCGGCGGCAAACTTGCCAACGCCTTTACGCCTTCAACATCAATTACTTTTCCTTCAACTAGACCGGCCTTAATCTCAAGGACCTTATTGTCCTTTGAGAATTGAGAAATAATTTTTGCCGCAGCAACCGGATCAACAGTCGAGAAAGCAATCGCCGTCGGCCCCTCCAAGAATTGGTTCAAGTCACTCATTCCCAATTCATCGGCAGCCAGACGAGTCATGGTATTTTTTACTACCCGGTATTCTACCGCTGCTTCCCGTAACTGACGGCGCAATTTAGTATCCTGGGCAACAGTCAATCCACGGTAGTCTGTTAATACAGCCCCTTTTGCTGCAGAAAGATTTTTCTTCAGTCCCGCAACAACCGCTTCCTTTTCACTTCGTATCGACATTCTTTTCCACCTCCTCTACAACAATCAGTAAAAATAACAACGGCCCCACGGCAGTAAACTACCGGAGGCCGTTTATGACTAAGTCAAAACGTTTTTGCTCCGGCCTCGGCAGGCGGTTGGTTTCCCATCCGTTATGTATGAATACACCTGCTGTCTACAGCCAAACACGTTATACAATTATCAACTTTAATTATTCTTTCTTACCTGGTGCTTTCAAAGTGTTCACTCTAATGCCAGGACTCATTGTTGTGCTGATGGTAATATTGCGCATATATTGACCTTTTGCTGCCGAAGGTTTTACTTTGATCAAAGTGTCAATTATGGTTTGGAAATTTTTCAGCACTTTTTCCGGTT
>CAYUNV010000292.1:0-3133 GCA_964446265.1 uncultured Negativicutes bacterium
TGGGATATCATTCCGAATAGCGATAAATTAGAACTAGACGTATATATGGCCGGCGGTGGGTGCTCGCTTCCGGGGCAAGGGAAAACGTTGATGCCGGGAGAAGGCTACGAAGGCGTTGTAAAGTTTGTTCTTGATGTCATGACTTCCTACGGGTTAAATGCTTGCCCGCCATTGTTGGTCGGTATTGGAATCGGTACTTCCATTGATTCGGCAGCGTTTATGGCTAAGAAAGCGTTAATGCGTCCGGTTGGAAGCCACAATGCTAATCCCCAAGCGGCAACGTTAGAAGATGAAATGACGGCAGCGATTGATTCCATCGGACTAGGGCCACAGGGATTGCGGGGTACAAAATCCGTTATGGGAGTTAACATTGTAAATTCGGCTCGCCATCCATCGGTTATTTCTTGTGCAGTAAATGTTGGCTGTTGGTCACATCGCCGGGGGACTATCACTATTCATAGTGATTTAAGTTACCAATCTAGCACACATGAGGGGGTTGCGTTATGAAAAAAATTCTGACTACGCCGATTTCTGATGAAGATTTAAAAGATATTAAAATTGGTGACGTTATTTATCTAAATGGACATATTGTCACCTGTCGCGATGTAGCACATAGACGGCTTATTGAACTCGGTCGCGAATTATCGGTAGATCTTAAAGGCGGCGCCATCTTTCATGCAGGACCTATTGTGCGAAAAGTAGAAGGCCAAGAGGATAAATTTGAAATGGTTTCCGTTGGACCTACCACGAGCATGAGAATGGAGAAATTCGAAAAAGAATTCATTGAACAAACCGGCGTTAAAATAATTGTTGGAAAAGGCGGTATGGGACCGAATACCGAAGCAGGCTGCAGGGAAAGTAAAGCAATCCATTGTGTATTTCCTGCTGGCTGCGCCGTATTGGCAGCAACCTGCGTAGAAGAAATTGAAGGAGCTCACTGGAGAGACTTGGGTATGCCGGAAACCTTGTGGGTATGCCGCGTGACAGAATTTGGCCCGCTGATCGTTTCTATTGACGCTGAGGGAAACAATATATTCGAGCAGAACAAGGTAGAGTTTAATCAACGCAAAGATGCCGCGTTGGCAGAACTTTATCCTAAAGTGAAATTTATTAAATAGGTAACATTGTTCTTGTACAAGGAGTTTGTGGGCATGGTTTCTGCAGGCTCCTTGTACTAAAAACCAATTTGAAGGCTTGGGTAGATGATGATGAAAACGAAATATCAATATGTGAAGAAAGGGCAGCAAAGATTTGTAACAGACAAATCTTTCAGGTGAAGTTATGGATATTACGAATAATGTTACACCCAAAGTATCTCTTTCCACTATGAAGAAAACCAATATTCGCTGGTTCGTTGTAGGCATATTATTTTTTATTACCATAATCAATTACGCCGATCGTGCCTCGATTGCGCTGGCTGGTCCGGCGCTCGCAAAAGAATTTCACATGGATGCCCTGTCGATGGGCTACATCTTTTCGGCCTTCGGTTGGGCCTATGTTCTTTGCCAGTTACCAGGAGGATATTTGTTAGACCGATTTGGTTCCAAGAAAGTGTATGCCTTTAGTATTTTTTTCTGGTCTTTATTTACACTCTTCCAAGGTTTCGTTGGTTTTTTAACAGCAGGGACTGCGGTTATTGCTTTATTTGCTTTACGGTTCTTAGTTGGAGCTTCTGAGGCACCTTCCTTTCCTGCGAATAGTCGAATTGTTGCGGCTTGGTTTCCTGCTTCGGAGCGTGGCACTGCATCCGCTATTTTTAGTTCAGGACAAGCTGCTGCCACTGTGTTTTTTGCCCCGCTGATGGGATGGATCGTCTTCGCTTTTGGCTGGAAATATGTCTTCATTGTCATGGGTGTGCTGGGAATACTTTTCACATTGTTCTGGAATAAGTTTATTCATAATCCCAAGGATCACCCGATGGCGAATCAAGCTGAGATTGAGTATATTACACAGGGCGGCGGCTTGGTCGATATGGACCAGGCAAAAGCAGCTGGGGCGAAGCAGCAGGGACCTAACCTGAAATATGTTAAACAATTGCTGCAAAATCGGATGATGCTGGGCATCTATATCGCCCAATACTGTATTAACGCCACGATCTATTTCTTTATTACTTGGTTTCCAGTTTATCTGGTGCAGGCCCGTGGAATGACAATCCTCAAAGCTGGCTTTGCCGCATCTGTGCCGGCGATATTTGGTTTTATTGGGGGCCTTTTGGGCGGGATGTTATCGGACTACTTGCTCAAAAAAGGGTATTCCCTTACCATTGCACGGAAAGTGCCAATCATACTGGGAATGTTATTGGGAACCGGTATCATCGTATGCAACTATGTCGACACGGAATGGCTGGTCATCGCCGTTATGTCTGTAGCCTTCTTCGGCAAGGGGCTTGGCCAACTTGGCTGGACGGTCAATTCTGATACTGCGCCAAAAGCAATTGTCGGGTTGAGCGGTGCTGTATTGAATGTTGCCGGCAACCTTACCAGCATCATTACTCCCATTGCTATTGGCTATATTATAAAAACAACAGGATCGTTCAATGGTGCGCTAGCGTTTATCTCCGCGCATTGTGTTATCGCCATTGTTTGTTATTTGTTTGTTGTTGGCGAGATTAAGCGGGTTGAGCTGAAAGATTAAACCGAGATAAATTTTGTTTTATCTTATCGGAATTGTTATATGATTTTTTTATACGAGGAAGAAAATAAATGGGTCATCGGAAATAGTAGAGTTTGCAATCGAAATAATATTTATATTGCCGAGATTGTTTCCAAGCGTTAGACGCTAAGCTATATGGAAGAGCCCTTGTCATTTGACAAGGGCTCTTCCATATACAAACCATTATTGGCACTGATATACTGATTTTTTGTCGAAATTACATTTTTTGAAAAGCAACTGTTGTTTCCCATCACACATTATTTCAATAATACCGTGTGGAGGATGAAAAAATATGGTATGCTATTATTAGATCAAATAAAGACTTATTCATAACAGAGGAGGCACGGCTGCCCGTAAAGCTAACTAATGGAAAGAGGTACAGACAATGAATATGCCGCCATTAACAGAGTTGTTAAGTAAGGTTGATAGTAGATATACCCTTGTCACTTTAGTGGGAAAACGTGCGAGAGAAATATCGGTT
>CAYUNV010000292.1:3143-3894 GCA_964446265.1 uncultured Negativicutes bacterium
TTGGCAGTAAACCATTAGTGGATTGTGAGTCATTAAAACCAGTTACCATAGCGATGGAAGAAATTGCTCAAGGAAAAATAACTTATCAACGGACAAAAGAAAGTATCAAGTAGGTTGTTCTAGGGACATTCCGTCCGTCCTTCGGGGTGGACGGTCTTTTTATGTTCACTACGTGTCTGCTAAATGACGCATTAAATCAGCTATTGTTAGTGGCTATACATGGTATGATAGATAAGTAACTCTTTACATAGATTAGAAAGGGTATTTTCACATGAATACAAAAGAAGATATCTTTTGGGGTAAACAAAAAGACGTTGTACTGAATGAAACGCAGCGGCAAGCCGTAGTGAATACTGATGGAGCAATGCTGTTGCTGGCGTCTCCAGGGTCGGGGAAAACAACCACGATGATCATGAAAATTGGTTATCTTATAGCGGTGAAAGGTCTTCGCCCGGCTCGAATTAAAGCGGTAACCTTCAGCAGGGCGGCGGCAACTGAGATGAAGGCACGGTTCAAACGCTTTTTTCCGGAGCTTTCGCCAATTGATTTTTCTACGATACATAGTCTGGCATTTGAAGTAGTGCGAGAATATTTTCGGAAAAATAAGATTGCTTACCAACTGATTGAAGGGAACCAAAACCAAGATAAAAGACATATTTTGCGGGAAATATTTAAAAATACTGTTCAGGAAAACATTATGGAAGATCAAATGGAAGAACTCACTACGTACATTAGTTTTATTAAAAACAAG
>CAYUNV010000293.1:0-3881 GCA_964446265.1 uncultured Negativicutes bacterium
ACGGGGAAATTAACTAGGGGAAAAGGTACGTCATCCAGCCGGCACAGGTTGTAAAGACTGGAGTGAAAGACGCATAGCTTTAGCGTATGCGTAAGAGGATACCCTGAACTTAACGAGGCTCTTAGGTTACTGAATTGAATTGAGCGGCCCTGTTCCAACGGGACGGGCCGCTTTCTCATGTTTCGTCTATCCATCCGCTTATTTTTGTTCCCGTTTCCAGGTGTTATGATGTGTTACTACTGTGGGTAACAAGAAGATAAAAAATCCCTGAGACAAAACGATACATTATAGACTTCATGACGGCCAACTGTGGATCTATTAGACTTTCTGGGTCTAAATATTAAGCAAAATATACTATTTTTTGATAATCTTGGAATTGATTGTTCGTCAAGGTCTGATGACAACAGAGTTCTTTTCATAAGTTCTTTATATCGGACGTGTCCAGCGGCAAAGCCGGATGAGTCAAGGGTGCGGTAACCGGAACTGGGAGAAGATCCCTTTTACAATTATGGAGGTTTAAGACCTTTTCCAAAGAATTAGATGAATATACAAAATTTAGAGCAAAAGTGGCAGGGTAATGCAATTTCCTAAAACGCTTATTTGGTTTCGTAGAAAAGGAGAAGTGCATTGAACATTCCTAATATTCAAGCATTAATTTTCTTGATCTGTTCCGACGAAGGGACGATATTATACGCCGATCCCAGACTTTTGCCCCGATTTAAGGTTGGACAGACTATTAGTGAACTAGCAGATATATCCGGGCCAAAACCAGGAGAGTTTTCGGCTCTGCAGACTGAAGAGGGCATATTGGAGTGTTGCCATGTCAAAACCGATTATTTTCATGGCTACATTGGCATCATGTGTAATGCCAGGTTGCGGGATTCAGTAATCAACAACCTGGAGGAAATAAATAAGGAGCTTGAAGCGATTTTCGAATCATCGCACGATGGAATCGTTGTTTCCGATGAAAAAGGTGTTTTTATCCGGATAAACTCTAGCTATGAGAGGATTACCGGAGTTCCAAAGGGAGAGGTTATTGGCGAGACCGCTCAGTCAATAGTCGATAAAGGATTGGTCTCCGATTCGGCCTCGTTGCATGTTTTAAGGACTGGCCAGTCGTACACCTTTAGTCAGACATTCCGCTCTGGGCGGCAGAGCGTTATTACCGGCAGTCCGATTTTCGACACGGACGGCAGGATATTCCGCGTAGTAACCAATGTCCGGGATATGACGGAAATTAACTGCCTAAAGGAGGAACTGGCTGAATCTCAGAAAAAATTAACCCAGTATTCCCAGATTGTCGAAACGCTGACCCAAGAACAGATGTTTAATGAAAAGTTTATATTCCGCAGCCGAAAGATGGGAGCGGTCCGGGAAAGCGCCATAAAGTTCGCAAAGGTTGACGCGCCGTTGCTTATCACTGGGGAATCGGGGGTGGGTAAAGAGGTTATCGCCGACCTCGTATGCAAGAACAGCCTGCGCAAAGGGTTGCCATTTTTAAAGATCAACTGCGGTGCCATCCCGGAAGCGCTGCTGGAATCAGAATTATTTGGTTATGAGGGTGGAGCGTTTACCGGGGCGAGGAAAGAAGGGCGGACCGGCCTTTTTGAAATGGCTAACGGCGGCACGGTGATGATGGACGAGATTGGGGAGTTGTCTATGGCGCTTCAGGTTAAATTGCTCCGCTTTGTCCAGCAAAAGGAGTTCTACCGGGTTGGCAGCAACAAGATTATTAAGGTTGATGTTCGTCTGATCGCAGCTACCAACAGAGATCTGTACGAAATGGTGAGCCATAAACAATTCCGCTCGGACTTGTTTTATCGGCTGAATGTGCTGAAGATTCACATTCCGCCGTTACGGGAAAGACCGGAAGATATTATACCTTTGGCAAACTATCTGTTAGGCAAGTTTAACGGGAAATATAACGTTGCAAAGCGGATAACAAGTGAGGTATATCGTGCCTTCACAAGTTATTCCTGGGAGGGAAACGTCAGGGAACTAGAGAATCTTGTAGAACGCCTGGTAATAGTCTGTGACCGCGAGGAAATTACCCCCGATTATCTGCCGGATGAGATGAAAAAAACGTTGGGTAAACAATCCGACAGTGCGGACTTCGGCATGCTCAGCTTTAAGGAAGCGAAAGAGGAGTTCGAAAAACAGTTTTTCAGCAGGGCTTTGGCGCGATATGGAAGTACGCGCCAGACCGCTAGCAAATTGGGGGTAGATCATTCGACAGTTATAAAGAAGGCAGCTAAATATGGCATAGGGTTGCTGCCGCGAAACGGAAGTTTAACCCCAAAAGATTAATAAATGCTTCCTAAGGGGGCGATCACCAGCCGAGATGGTGAAAAAAGTCACCGAAGGTGATTATTATCACCATCTCGTGTTTAGTGATTATAAGACTTGACATCGACGCTATGGTGAAAATAATCACCATAGCGTTTTTTTTATTTGGCAAAAAGTCCGAAAAGACTGAATTTCGCCCTTGGCACGAGAATTGCACAAAGCTTAGGGCGCCGGGAGGCACGCTGAGAAATTTTTTTCATGAGAGAGGAGTCGGCCAATGAGTAGTATTGTTCAAAATGGAGCGAAGAAAGTCTGGGGGTACCGTTGGGTCATCGTTATCATGCTCTGGTTATTGTATATTATCAATTATTTTGACCGGATCAGCGTTCTGACATTTTTGCCGCTCATCAGGAAAGACCTCGATTTAACCCATCAGGAGATAGGTTTCGCAGCATCAATATTCTTCTTTGCCTATGCGTTAGCGCAGGTCAGCGCCGGTTATCTCGCCGACAAAATAGGTCCCAAGCGGGTTATGGGGATCGCTATTGTGGTGTTTACAGCAGTCACATTCTTGACCGGCATGGTCAGAAATTATATGCAGTTCGTCTTGCTGCGGCTCGGCCTGGGTTTGGGCGAAGGCCATCACTTCTCGCCGGCAAACAAGTGTATTGCCGACTGGTTCCCTAAGAGCGAAAAGGGCCGGGCGACTGCATTCTTTTCGACAACGTGGGCATTTGCGCCGGCTATTATCCCCATAGTGATTACTTTTATGGCCACCGCGTTGGGCGGTGACTGGCGCACGATATTTTACATTCTAGCGGTACCCGGTCTTTTCGGAATAGCTCTGCTGTGGTATTTTGTGGCTGATAAGCCGGAAGATATGCTAAAACGCGGAAGATTGTCCCAGGAAGAATACGACTATATCAAATCCGGGGTTGTGACCAATGAGACTGCGGTGAAAACTCTCGGTGTCGGGGTTATCCTGAAGGACCCATCGTTGTGGATGTACGCAGCTCAGCTCTTTTGCCTGCTGGCTATCTATTGGGGCAGCACTTCGTGGATATCCTCATTCCTGTTTGAACAACACGGCTTTAGTCTTGCCAAGATGGGGGCCCTCTCGGCTCTGCCGTATGCCGTCGCTATCGTTTCGACGATGTTCGGCGGCTGGCTGATGGACAAGGTTTTCCACCGTACCAGGCAGGTGGCGCTAATTTCCTTCATTGTCTCCATTCCCGTGTTGATGTATTTGGGCCAAGTACCGAAGGGTAGCACAGGGACACTTATCGCTATGCTGATTCTCAACGGTTTCTTTGTCAACATGATCTGGGGCGTTATCTATGCTTATCCGCAGATGCGCTATCCTAAAGAGGTGGTTGGCTCGGCCGTAGGTCTGACCAACGGTATCGGACAATTGGGGGCTTTTATTTCGCCGCTCCTAGCCGGCTACTTGGTAGAAAAGACGGCCCAAGGCATTTTCTATGATAAGGTTTTCTACATGTTCGCAGCTTGCGCCGCCGCAGGAGCCGTGGTTACACTGCTGCTCAAGGAAGACCCCCTGAACATCGAAGATCTGGTGGGTGCCAAAGGCAAGACCG
>CAYUNV010000294.1:0-220 GCA_964446265.1 uncultured Negativicutes bacterium
TAGCTTAACTTTCGCACAAAATGAAGCGGTGAGCGTAACGTTGTTTGCTTTTGCCCAAAACGAAGGCATCAGCACACACTCCTCTTCCGGCGATGCAATGGTCTACATCCTAGATGGGAAAGCCCAAATCACGATTGGCGATGAAACACAAACTGCCGTCAAAGGACAAGTCGTCGTTATGCCCGCCAATGTCCCGCATGGATTAGAAGCCGTCGAAAAT
>CAYUNV010000294.1:244-668 GCA_964446265.1 uncultured Negativicutes bacterium
CAGCCAGTCATGCCATACCAAGGTCTATAGTTGCACAAAATCCGCCATCATCTGATTGCCTTCCGGCGTCGGGTGCAAACCATCGATATAATATTTTTCAATTGGGACTCCGTTAGAATCAATAAACAACTGATAAAAATCAATATATTGGCAACCAAAACCTGCTGAAAAGTCAAACACCCATTGGCGCAGCAGGTTTGTTTCTTTTATCATTCGTTCCCAATCAGGCATTATACTCCAATGTTTTCGCGCCATCTCGGCTACAAGCGGAATCGGGACCCCCAGGAAAGGCTTTATCCCGTAATGAAAAGATTGGAATACCATTGCCGACAGATTTGCTTTCACCACGTCCAAGGGAGATTGCCACATCAAATCATTAACGCCGCCCATGATAATAACATGCGTAGGCTGCAGCGCAACAACA
>CAYUNV010000294.1:685-3879 GCA_964446265.1 uncultured Negativicutes bacterium
GTCCCAAAATACCGCCGCTTGTATCGCCGCAAATCCCTTTGTTGATGACTTCAAATCCTGTCCTTTTCTGCAAGAGGGTTGGCCAACACTGCGAGCGCCGAACCTGATGACCAAACGTCAAGCTATCGCCAAGACAAACAATTTTTTTCATATCAAATCCACCACCTATTGATTTTACGATTCTTTGCTAACAGCAATACCAAACTATTCCATAGACTTTCATTATAGCATGTCCGGAGGCAATCTTGTACTTTTCCCAGCCCAAAGAACAGACAGTATAACAATGACAACGCAGATTGGCCTTTTTAAACAACCTGCAATAACAAAGTGGCAAAGGTCAGTTCTGAAATGACCTTTGCCACTTTGCATTATTACAATTATGGAATTACAACCATTACTTCAGGTTATAGAAAACCTGCCGGCCATTATATTGCGCTAGTTCAGCCAATTCTTCTTCGATGCGCAGAAGTTGGTTGTATTTCGCTACCCTATCGGTTCGCGCCGGCGCACCGGTCTTGATTTGGCCGGCATTGACCGCCACGGCAATATCGGCAATCGTGGCATCTTCGGTTTCGCCGGAACGATGGGATATTACGCAGGTATAGCCCGCTCGTTTCGCCATTTCAATCGTGTCAAACGTCTCGGTCAGCGTACCGATCTGATTGACTTTGACTAAGATTGAGTTTCCCACACCGGCGCTGATCCCGCGACTCAGCCGTTCCGTATTGGTTACGAACAGGTCATCGCCAACCAATTGAATTTTTCCGCCTAGCCGTTCGGTAAGCAGAGACCAGCCTTCCCAGTCATCTTCCGCCATCCCGTCTTCAATGGAGATAACCGGGTATTTTTCCACAAGACGGGCATAATATTCCACCATTTCCGCCGCGGTTTTTACGACACCTTCGCCCTCTAAGTTATACTTCCCATCTTGATAAATTTCCGAGGAAGCAACATCAAGTGCAATCGCGATTTGTTTGCCCGGCTGATAACCGGCTTTTTCAATCGCTTCAATAATCACTTCGATAGCCTGTTCATTCGATGCCAAATTCGGCGCAAAGCCGCCTTCATCACCGATCGCCGTATTCAATCCGCGGGTTTTCAGAACCCCTTTCAGGCCGTGATATACTTCGGCGCACATTCTGAGCGCCTGGGCAAAGCTTTCCGCGCCGACCGGCATAACCATGAATTCCTGAATATCCACGTTATTATCAGCATGTTTGCCGCCGTTTAAAATATTCATCATCGGTACCGGCATTTGCTTGGCATTCATCCCGCCTAGATAGCGGTATAAAGGCATCTTGAGGGATGCTGCAGCTGCTTTCGCAACCGCCATCGAGACTCCTAGGATGGCGTTGGCTCCCATTTTTCCTTTATTTGCAGTCCCGTCGACCGCCAGCATCGCCTGGTCAATTCCCACTTGATCAAAGGCATCCATTCCTGCGATCACCGGCGCAATCACGGTATTAACATTCGCAACTGCAGTCAGCACGCCTTTGCCGAGATAACGGTTATTATCCCCGTCCCGCAGTTCGACTGCTTCGTAAATCCCGGTCGATGCGCCGGAAGGCACCGCGGCCCGTCCTGTGGTCCCGTCTTCCAGTACAACGTCCACTTCGACCGTTGGGTTGCCGCGGGAATCCATGATTTCCCGCGCAATAATTTTAGCTATTTTCATCGTATCATCATCTCCATCATTCTTCATTCTTGGTATCTATCCAGCTTTCAGCCCAAACAGCTGCCGCTTCGCACGGCCTGTAAGACCCCGACCTAGTGGTCGGGGATAACAGGCCGTAGCTCGAGATTAGAAAACCCGGCTTGCGCCGAGCTTTTAAGCGACGGTGGAAGGCGTTGGTTGCACTTATGTCACAGAAAGTAGCTATACTTTCTGTAAGGCTAAATTCGACTAAACTTCAGGTGGAGCCTATGTCCTCCCGGGTGAAACTCCACCTGAAGTAAGTCTTCATTTATCGGGCCTTTGCTTCGCCTTGGTACACGAGTCCCCGTCCGGCATCTACCGTGACCACCATGCCGTTTTTTAAACAGTCCACAGCACCGTCAACATTCACGATAACCGGAATACCATAATTTACGCCAATAATCGCCGCATTGGATGTAAGCCCGCCTTCTTCGGCGATAATCGCAATGGCGGTTACCGCTCTGGCAGCCGCGATTTCATCAATACCTGCAGCGACTAAAACATCCCCGTCGGAAAATTTAGCAAGATCTTCCGGCGATTTGACCACGCATACCCGGCCTGTTGCAATTTTACCACCGATACCCTGTCCCTTCATTAGCACGTTTGCCACAACATGGACCCGGATCATATTCGTATTCCCGGATATTCCGGTTGGCAAACCGGCGGTAACTACGACCAAATCTCCATTGGCAACCAGTTTCGCCTCTTCTGCCGCCCGAATACTGTTGCCAACCATTTCATCCGAATTTTCAAATTTACCGGAAAGGACAGGATAAACGCCCCACAACAATTGCATCTGCCGGATCGTTTTCTCATTCGGCGTTACCGCGCCGATCAGCGCCTTAGGCCGGTATTTGGATACCATTCTCGCCGTATACCCGGACTCAGTAGCAGTAATAATTGCCGAAGCATCCAGTTCATGCGCAATTTGCGCGGTGGCATGGCTGATGGCATCAGTTGTCGTACACCTGGACTCAATTCCCTGGCGCGCCAAAATATTGCCATATTGCAAGTCCTGCTCTGTACGCACGGCAATCTTCGCCATGGTAGCGACAGCCTCAACGGGGTAATTCCCGGAAGCCGTCTCACCGCTCAACATGATCGCATCGGTACCGTCTAAAATTGCATTGGCCACATCACTGGCTTCCGCCCGCGTAGGCCGCGGGTTCGTGATCATGGTTTCCAGCATTTGCGTTGCCGTGATGACCGGTTTGCCGGCTTGATTGCATAAGGCAATCAATTTCTTTTGGATCAATGGCACATCTTCGGCCGGTATTTCGACACCAAGATCACCACGGGCAACCATAACGCCATCGACAACTTCAATAATTTTAGCGATATTATCGACACCGGCCTGGTTCTCGATCTTCGCAATTATCTTCATTTGACTGCCGGCATCCTCCAGCAGTTTCCGAATGGCCAATACATCAGATGCCTGTTGAATAAACGAGTCAGCGATAAAATCCATATCTTGCGCAATGCCAAACCGGATATCCAG
>CAYUNV010000295.1:0-3876 GCA_964446265.1 uncultured Negativicutes bacterium
GCACTAACCGGCAGCATAACTGCCCGTTTTGCACCAGCTGCTTTCAAAAGTTCCGCAGCCCGGGCGACTGCTTCAGTACGGCCGGCAATCACAACTTGTCCCGGACAGTTAAAGTTAACCGCTTGGACAACACCGGTGGTCGTCTGTACTTCACTACAAATTTGAACAATTTTATCCCTGTCTAATCCTAATATTGCCGCCATTCCCCCTTCGCCAAGGGGAACAGCTTCCTGCATAAATTGACCTCGTTTACGAACTAACCGGACCGCATCAGCAAAATCGATGGCTCCTGCTGCCACTAAAGCAGAATATTCGCCTAAGCTGTGCCCGGCTACAATATCCGGTCGGATTCCTTTCTCCTTCAATACTGCATTGCAGGCAACACTCATTGTTAAGATGGCCGGTTGTGTATTATAGGTTTTCCGAAGTTCTTCTTCCGGACCGTTAAAACATAAGTCCATAATAGAAAAACCTAATGCTTCGTCTGCTTGTTTAAAAATAGCCTGCACCGTCGGAAAATGATCAAACAACTCTTTCCCCATGCCTACGGCCTGTGCACCCTGTCCGGGGAAAACAAAGGAAATTTTACCCATCGAACATTCCCTCCTCACATTTACTGTAGTGATTGTTGTACTTGCATCATAACTTTCGGTATATCATTCATAATTTCCTCAATGATTTGCGCAACAGGTTGTACGCAGGTTACCATCCCGGCTACTTGACCAATCATTACCGAGCCATAAACAACATCGCCCTCGCGAACAGCCATACGCAATTTTCCAGCCCCTAAGTGATCTAGTTCCTCGCCAGACGCTCCATTGCGTTCCATTTGTTCGAATTCACGCGTCAATTTGTTGGCAATAACACGAACAGGATGTCCCGTAGAAAGACCGGATACAACGGTAGAACGCTCTTTAGCGCGTAAAACCGCCTCTTTATAATTAGGATGCGCAGTACATTCCGTAGAGGCTACAAACCGAGTCCCTATTTGAACCCCTGCGGCTCCTAAGGCAATGGCAGCTATAACACCACGTGCATCGCCAACACCACCTGCCGCAATAACCGGAATTTTCACTGCATCAACCACTTGGGGAACCAATGCCATCGTGGTGACTTCGCCAATATGGCCGCCAGATTCCATTCCTTCCGCGATCAATGCATCTACCCCAATGCGCTCCAAACGTTTCGCCAAGGCAACCGAAGCAACAACCGGAATAACTTTTGTCCCATTTGCCTGTAAAGCCGGAATATATTCCCCCGGATTACCAGCTCCAGTAGTAATTACTGGAACATTTTCCTCAATAACAACTTGCATGACTTCCTTGACAAACGGTGACATCAACATAATATTTACGCCATACGGTTTTTCCGTCAATGTTTTTGCTTTTTGAATCTCGCTTCTTAATGCCTCTGGGGGCATATGTCCGGCGCCGATCACTCCAAGGCCGCCGGCATTGGATACTGCCGCTGCTAACTCTGCAGTAGCTACCCAAGCCATTCCTCCTTGTATAATTGGATATTTGATGTTTAAT
Source organism: uncultured Negativicutes bacterium (assembly GCA_964446265.1). Lineage (GTDB taxonomy): Bacteria > Bacillota > Negativicutes > CTSoil-072 > CTSoil-072 > CTSoil-072. Next base: position 1,533 of record CAYUNV010000295.1, read on the forward strand.
AATTGGCAAAGTTTATTATTAACCAATCGGTTTGACCCCCTCATACCATTTCATAACACAGGCCGCCCACGTTAAGCCTGCTCCAAAACCCACCAAAACAACAATATCTCCATCTTTAATAATGTTTTGGTCTACCGCTTCTTTTAATGCGATCGGAATGGAAGCTGCCGATGTGTTACCATATTTATCTACATTAACCATAACTTTATCAAGCGGCATTTTAAGACGTTTTGCAGCAGAATGGATTATCCGAATATTTGCCTGGTGCGGAATCAAATAGTCAATATCCTTTGGTTCCATTCCGGCTTTTGCTAATGCTTTAACCGCCGCTTCGCCCATAACTTTCGTAGCAAATTTAAATACTTCGCGGCCTTGCATGTGAACATAGTGCTGACGTCCGGTCACCGTTTCCACGGAAGCAGGATGTCTGGAACCGCCGGCAGGCAATTTCAACAAGTCGCCGCCTGATCCGTCAGAACCAAGGTCAAACCCAAGCACTCCGTAGCCGGCCGGTACCTGTCCCAATACGGCGGCTCCGGCACCATCACCGAATAAAACACAAGTGTTTCGATCTTGCCAATCCAAAATTTTGGATAACGTTTCCGCCCCGATAACTAATACCTTTTTATATAGCCCAGTTTGGATGAACTGGCAACCGGTTATTAACGCATAGGCAAAACCAGAGCAACCCGCAGCAAGGTCAAAAGCGGCTGCTTTTGCTGCTTTGAGACGATTTTGAATAATGCATGCTGTAGATGGGAACATCATATCAGGGGTTGCCGTCCCTACAATAATCAAATCAAGCTCCGCAGCCGAAGTACCGGAGTTTTCCAGTGCTCTTTCTGCTGCTTTTAACGCTATATCAGACGTTGCAGTTTGGTCATCTGCAATGCGCCGTTCTTTAATCCCCGTTCGCTCAATAATCCATTCATCGGTGGTGTCAACAATTTTTTCCAGATCATGGTTTGTCATAATTTTATCCGGAAGGCAAGAACCCATTCCGAGTATTCCAACGGAAATATTATTCTTAATCATTGCTGATAATTCCCTCCTTCATCACGTTTTCACTAATGTGTTCAACAACCCGGTTTTGCGAAAATTCACAGGCGACTCTGATTGCATTTTTTATTGCTTTTGCGTGTGAACTTCCATGGCAAATAATAAAACCGCCATTGACGCCTAGAAGGGGGGCTCCACCATACTCGGCATAATCTAATTTTTGCCTTAATTTTTTCAGGGCTGGCAAAATCATCAAAGAAGCCAATTTGGTAAGCCATCCGCTTTGTTTGATCGAATCTTTTACCAGTTGCAAAATAACACTGGCTAACCCTTCTCCAAACTTAAGAACAACATTACCGACAAAACCGTCGCAAACGACTACATCCACAGTGCCTTTTGGGATATCTCTACCCTCAACATTGCCAATAAAGTGGATCGTTTGCATTTGTTTCAATAAAGGAAAGGTTTCCAGACATTGATCGTTTCCTTTATTTTCCTCTTCACCAATGTTTAACAACCCAACCCGTGGTTGTGAAATTCCTAATATGTATTCAGCAAAAATGGATCCCATAATTGCGTTTTGTACCAGATGTTTGGGTTTACTATCAACATTTGCGCCTGAATCCAATAAAATCGTTGTCCCTTTAAGATTAGGAATAGGGGTTGCAATTGCCGGACGGCCAATTCCTTTTATTCGGCCTAAACCAAATAAAGCTGCCGCAACTGCCGCACCTGTACTGCCAGCAGAAACTACCGCAGCACACTGTCCTTCCTTCACCAAACGAGTGGCAACAACAACAGAAGCATCTTTCTTTTTGCGCACTGCTACGCTTGGATGTTCATGCATTTCAATGACTTGGCTTGCATGCTGGATCGTTATGCCCCATTGCTGCCAATTGCCTTGTTGATTCAATTCAGTCTCTAATTGTGTCTGATCACCAACAAGCACAACTTCACAATGATATTCTTTAACTGCTTGTATCGCCCCAAGCACGATTTCCTGTGGCGCATAATCGCTACCCATAGCATCAACAGCAATTTTCATTAAGATTCTCCCCTTATTACTCCAGTGAAACCATTATAAATTTGCCACGGAAAACCTCTTGCGTCGCATTTCGTGTTTTTACCCATACGAAATATTTGTTGCCACGCTTTTTTACTACTTCCGCTTTCGCAATCAACTTCTCGCCAACATGAATAGGCACCTTATATTTAATATTAGCCACTCCTGTTACGGCTGTCAACGCATCAATCACTGCCAGCGCTAAAGAATCAGCTTGTGCAAATATAAAATGACTGCGTGCCACACGATTTTTTTCAAAAACCATGTCTGGAGTAACAGTCA
>CAYUNV010000296.1:0-207 GCA_964446265.1 uncultured Negativicutes bacterium
CTCTCGTGCTTTTTTTGTTGCCGGCTGCCAACGGCAGGTTGTTATCGGCCACGAATATGCTTTCAGATATCGTGATGATCCGTTTGAAGCTAGCCTGAACCAAAAAGGGCAAAAACTATTATGCAGTGTATAGCTAATTACAGATGTCGATTTCAGGCACTCTATTTTAAGATAGTACTTAGAGACTAAAAATCCCAAATAATCCAA
>CAYUNV010000296.1:217-3864 GCA_964446265.1 uncultured Negativicutes bacterium
GTTGGTATATATTGTGACTCTGAGGAAGGGGTGCTTGAGTGGGTAGTTATATCGAAAGCGCAAAAAAGGAGTTTGCCTTGGGCGAGGCACATTATCGTAGATTATATGACAGGTTATCGGATGCATTTTCCTATCGTAGGGTTATCATGGACGAGAACGGCCTCCCGGTCGATCTGGAATATGTGAGCATCAATCCGGCATTTGAGAAGCAATTCGGGCTTTCGGCCGACGAGATTGTTGGCAAACGGTTCACGGAGGTTTTTTCCGACTGCGACGAGGAACGCCGCAATTGGATAGAAGCGATAGGGAACGTGGCGGTAACGGGCCAATCGGCAGCTTTCGAACAATTTTTAGCATGGAACGGCCGGTGGTACAGGGTCTCTAACTATACTTTCGAGCCAGGCTATGTCGCGTCAATCTCATATGATATCACTGTCAGGAAACACGCGGAAAAAGCGCTAATAGAAAGCGAGATGAGATATCGTCTGCTTTTTGAGAATATCCAGGACGCGGTTATCTTGATCGAAATCGACTCCGCCGGAACTCCGGGACGTATTCGTGAGGTAAACGAGACAGCCTGCCGCAGGCTGGGCTATAGCCGAGAAGAATTACTGAGATTATCGGTAAGCGATATCGATCCGTCTTTAACCAGTGAAGATTGGAAAATGTTTATATCGCAGTTGAAAGTAGAAGGGGTAAATACTTTCGAGAGAATTCGCAGGGCGAAAGACGGTACGCTCATACCTGTGGAAATATGCTCCAAGCACTTTACTCGTGGCGGCACAGAATTTAGCTTAACGGTTGACCGCGACCTGAGGGAGCGGATACGTACCGAGAAAATGGTGAAGGCGTCGTACGAGAGGATGAGACGGAGCCATCTTTTCAATGAATTGATTAGAACCCAGGACTTCTCGCAGCAAAGGGTGCAAGAAATGATTCTGACAACGGGACTTAAATTGCCCGAAGTCTTGAGCTGCTATCTTGTTGTTATCGAGGAATGGCAGGGGAAATCGCAGGATCATTGGCAACAGCACCCTTACGAGTTATATCTCTTGATGAACTCGGTGATCGAATCGCTGGAAGACGATGATAACTGGATTGCCTGGGCGAGCCCCCACGGCATAGGAGTTCTGCATGCCGGCTTTGAGGCCGATGGCGATGAAAAAACATATCAGGAAGAGGTGGCGCGGAAACTGCGGGGGAAAATTGGAGGCAGTATTCCCGACTTGGCGGTCAAAATAGGCGTCTCGGCGACCGCCGCAAATCCGGCTGATCTTCGCAACCGATATACGCAGAGTCATATAGCCGTTAATAAAGGCCGGAAAATATGGCCCGAACGGGACATATATCACTATCTGGATATGGGAGTATTCCAGCTCCTTCCTTTTGTGGACCAAGCGGAGGTATCAGCTTATGTAGAACGGACTTTGGGCACTCTACTACATTATGAGAAAAGGAAAAAAACAGATTTCTTAATGACGCTTGAAGCGATACTGGAAAGCAATACTCTGGCAGAGGCGGCGAGAAAACTTTTTATACATCAGAAGACATTGGAGTTTCGCAAAAGACGAATAGAGGAAATACTGGGGGTTTTGCTCAAAAAGCATGAAACAAGAACGGCTTTGTTAATTGCCTTAAAACTATTGAAGATGAATGAAGGAAAGAACAGATAAATTGAACCGTTCTTTACGATCACTGCTAAAGCTTAAATTATTTTACAGATTATGAAAAAAGACTTTTTTATCTGTGGTGGATAAAAAAGCCTTTTTTTGTACTTAAAAAATTAGCTACTCCTGCAAATGGTAGAAAATGTCCAACTTCTGTAAAATAAATATTATAACTTGTGTAATAATAAGCAATAATTTGCAAAATTGTATCAAAATATGTAGTTTTTTATCCGCAGGAGTATGATTCTGCCCACAATCTCAGTCAGACGCAAGCAAGGGCTATTAAGGAAAACAGTCCAGCCTGATCAAGAAAAGGCATTTTTGCCAGACAGCAGAATTGCGCTTGTAAAAATAGGCAGAGTAAAAGTGCCGGCGCCGAAATATTGAAGGATGCACCTGACGGCGGAGAAGTAGAAAGCCGACAATTTAAACCACAGTCTACGCTTCTTAATCTGCAGGAGGGTATGGCATGAAGGGTTCCCGGAAACATTCTGTTTATGAGCTGAAACCTGGCATGGTACTAGCCAAGGCAGTCTTTTCCGATGATCGGAGAACGGTTATCGAAAAAGGGATCATTTTGACAAAGCAGCAGATTTCTTTACTGAGTTCGTGGGATGTTTCATCTGTGGAGATTTTGGATATGGGCGAACACCCGGGAAAGGGTCTGAGTTACCGGGAATTCGAGAATATTCACGCGGCAATGGCGACCGCTTTGGCTGAGATATTTGAAAGGGCGCGGCTTTCCAAAACCCTTCCCCCGGCCGAAATGGACGAACTCGTGGAACAATCCGCGAATATTATTACCGCTGAAACGTGTGTCTTGGGCTATCTGGCAATGATTCAGAATACCGACGGTTACATTTTCCGGCATTCGGTCAATGTGGGAATTATAGCCGGCCTTATAGGCAAATGGATCGGCTATGCGGGAGCGCGTTTAAAGGGACTAATCCTGGCCGGGTTCCTACACGATATCGGCAAAACACAAATCTCGTTACAAATATTGAATAAACCCGGCAAACTCAATGTTGAGGAATGGGAGATTATAAAACAGCACCCGGGGTTAGGATTCGAGCTGCTGCAATCGGCTAATCCTCCATCTGATGCGGTGTTACTGGGGGTTAGCCAGCATCATGAAAAAATAGACGGAAGCGGATATCCGCTCGGCTTGTCTGGCAATGAAATTACAATGGGCGCCAAGATTATTGCGATAGCCGACATATATGACTCGATGACTTCCGATAGGGCCTACCGGGGCGCTGAAACGCCTTTTCGGGCGATAGAGGAAATATACAGCCAGATGTTTGATAAGCTCGATCCCAAGCTGAGCAATATTTTTATCGCCAAAGCGAGAGAATCATTCATCGGAACAGAGGTGCGGCTGTCGGATGGTTCTGAAGCAATAGTTATAGCAATGGACCAGACGACGCTTGCCAAACCTATTTTGCGAAAAAAAGCGGGCTGCTACATAAATTTGGCCCAGAGGAGTGATTTAAGCATTATTAGGATTGAACCTATCAAGGAAGACCCTGGCTAGCCCTACCCCATGATGTTTATAAACAGCTTTTTTGTTAAAGATAAAAAACTGTCGGCAGGAAATTACGCATATTCAACTGAGGAATACGGGTTTCAGCTCGCCTGCAGGGCGGTAAGCAAAATATTTCAGCAACAAAAACGCCGAAGGGATTGATGGAAGATGAAACGGATGACAGTAGGCACTCAACTTAGCGGGATGTTTGGGGTAACGCTTGTATTCCTTCTTGTGTTGCTGGGAGTTACCATTTATCAATTTCAGGTTGCTACCGATGAATACCAGAATATGCTTAACGGGCCGGTTCAAAGAACGATGGCGTTCCAAACGGCCCAGAATAATTATAACAAGGGAATCGCGGAGTTCCGAGGCTTTATGGCTTATAGTGAGGAACATTATGCTGGTGCAGTCATAAAGGAACTAAGTGAAAGTGCGGAAACGGTGAAAAGGGT
>CAYUNV010000297.1:0-3859 GCA_964446265.1 uncultured Negativicutes bacterium
CTTGATCCATTCCATCAATTTTGAATTTTGTTCTGTCATTTCTTCACCGCATAAAACAAATTCCGTTTCTTGATACTCTTGCGTTAAAATGCCGGCTGCTTTGATGAAATTTTGGTGATCCTTTTGGGGATCAAAGCGAGCTACCATCCCAATCAGCAACTTATCCGCCGTGATGCCCAATTCCCTTCGGAAAGCAAGACCGGCTTCCTTATCCGGGTGAAACAATTCCAGCTCAAAACCGTTGGGAATAATAATAATCTTTTGCGGATCGTAGCCAATCTGACAATGAACTTCTTTCGCTTCCTCCGAACAGCAAATAATCTGGCTTGGGAAAAAATGCGATAATCGACCGCATACCTTGGCTATTTTGACGGTTAGCGTATTATTGTAGCGAGGATCTAAATTGCCATGCCGTATTCCCCAAATGATCGGCGGTTGGGGAACCGCCAGCATCGCTGCCAATGATCCTGCAAGGTCCGAGTGATACATCCAGGTTTGAATAATATCCGGCTTTACTTTTTGGATTAACCGGGCCAGTTTCAAGATTTTCATCATACTGAACCGGCTTCGATCCATACCGATTGAATGTACCGGTACCCCAAGGGCTTGAATTTTTTCGCCGATCAATCCCACACCCATCAGAGATACCACTTCCGAAGAAATGCTCCGGCGGTCATATGCGCGCAGCAGTTTATACAACATGGTCTGAGCACCTCCAGTATCAAGGCTCGTAATAATATGCAGTATTTTCATGAAACTGCCGCCTCCTGTTCCGTCGAATATTAAGCCAACAACAAGATTTCCTTGAGAGTATTAGTAACCAAACTATCTTTCCCGAATTCTTCTAGAATTCGCTTTCTGGTTTCCATCCCTAGAACATCTTTATTCTGCTGTATTAATACAATCATTTTTTCCAGTGCTCCAGCCAATTCACTGCAATTTCCGGGCGGGACAACCAAGCCGGTATCACCAACTATGCGCGCGGAATCGCCGGCATCCGTCACAACACAAGGAACGCCTGTCGACATCGCCTCCCCGACAACATTGGAGAACCCTTCCGAGTAGGAAGCGGAAACAAGAATGTCAAAAGCGCTGTACACACGCTGTATATCAGCCCGGGCGGCGGACCAAATTAAACGTTCTTTCAATCCAAGGGCTGTCGAAAAGCTATACAGCTCCCGGCGATAAAACGGGTCACCGTCACCGATACAAGCAAACCGAACATCCGGATATTTGAGGATCAGCAAAGAAGCTGCTTTGAAAAAAACTTTATGTCCCTTCACAGGGTTCAGTCGTCCAACCATTCCAATCAACGTTTGATTTTCTGCAATTTCCCATTCCGCCCTGATCTTTTGCCGGGCGGCCTCATCGTAATAAAAACGATCGGTATCAATGCCATTGGGGATCATAACAATTTTCTTTTCCGGGAAATGTCTTTTTTTCAAATAATCAAAACCAGCCATAGAGTTTACGATGATCAAATCGACACTATAGGCCAGGCAGGTCTCTATAATTCCCAGCACTTTTTGCAGCAACTCACCCGATGAGGAATGAGAACTTCGAATGCCCCAAATGATCTTCATATTGGGAAAAAAAGGTTTAATCAATGTGGCAAACATATTGGGCGTTCCAATGTAGCCGTGGAGAACATCCGCTTGTTCAATTCGCAATACTTCGACAAGGTTGGCAATAAAATGGAAGAAGTCCCAGCGCCCCCACTTGTTCAATATCCAGACTCTGATCCCCATTTCCCTTAATTCTTCCGCAAGCTGGCATTGTGGATAAAAGACAATAACGGATACATCATGTCCTCTCCGGCAAAGCCCCTTTGCCAGTTCAACAAGTTGCCGTTCTGCGCCGCAACTGATCAGACTTCTTGTTAAAAATGCAATCCGCATGAGATACGCCTCCTTGCCGCAGATGTTTATTCCAGTCAGCAGCTTGTTAAGACTTTTCCGGAAACCAAATCTTATCGCAAACCAACAAGCAGTCGGCGTTTAACATCCCGGAGCTGTTTTATGGGCAAACAATAGCCGTATTTAAAAACATTATTGATGAAAAGCTGCAAAATCCCACTTTGAAAATTGCGTGCTTCGCTAAAACTGATACAATGTTTTCTGCTCTTTAGAATTTCCGCCAAATTCCGAAATTCTTTATCGCCCGAATAATTGATATGCAAGCCCTGGGTGATAAAACCGAAAGGTGAAGCCTGGATATGCCAAGATTGATTGGGTACAAAAACCAATCCATTCTCGATAAACGGATAAAGTGCAAGCCCGTCGGTAACCGCTTTAAATCCGGCCATACGCAGAGCCTCCAGGGTAACCTTGTCAAAACTGTGTCCTGGGGCCATCCACACATCGCTTTCCAATTGTTCCCGCCGCAAAATTTGCTGTCCGGCTGTAATTTTTGCAAATTGCTCTTCATAGGATAATCCTACAAATTCCGATTGTGGCGCAAAACCATATTTTTCCCCCAATATTCCACACCGTTTTGTCACGTAAACATGCTGATACCCATGCTGAGAGATTTCAACGACACCTTCTTCCTTTAGCTGGCGGATGATGGCCCAGAAATCGGGGTTCTCGTGACCATAATTCAGTACAGGATCCCGATTATCGGGCACAATTCCCAACAACGGTTTGACTTGATGTCGGTGGAATAAATCAATGTAACGATGGAACGCTTCCCAATTCATTCGGGGAGCAATATCGTCCATTCGCCAAATGAAACTGGCACCCATATTCCTCACCTCTCCGAAGAAGTTTCTCCGTTTGTTTCATCCTGGCTTTTGGCATTAACAATAGCACGGGCAGTGACAATCGACATGACTAAAAGGATTACCCGGTCATCCATGGCATTGTGGCTGACCAAAGAATATAGCATGATGATAATGACAGCCGCTGCGCCGCCTAAATTGCCGTTAATCTTGTTCATGATAAATGCAGCCCCAAGCAGCCAAATATAAGACAGCATACCGAAAATCCCGTTATCAATCCAGCGTGCCAAGTACATGTTATGCGGGCCGTAAGGAGCCATTGATCCAACATATCCTGTCCCCAGCCCTAGGATCGGACCGCCGCTGATAAGGCCGATTGCTTCCCATACCAGACCGACCCGGGGATCGCTCGTTGAAAAAGCATCACCGACATTCGTACCAAAAAACCAGCCTGCACGAGCTGTATCAAACTCAAGTATTTTCAACTTGCTTATATAATCCGGCAACAGGTAAGAAATCGCCGCCAACAATAATATGATAAAAATCCCCAGTTGCATTACGGAGTAAAAACGATGTCGTGTCGTCATGTTCAACCAATACATGAAAACCAACGCGGCAAATTCGATCGCGCCGCCGCGCGAAAAAGTGAAAAATACGGCGGCCCCGCAAATAATGAATAACACCATATCCGGCCAGTTCAGCGCTTTCTTGTTCCACCGCAGCAAAACTGCCGTGAACAACACCATACTAAACGCAGCAACGTTTGCATCTTCAAAAATTCCCGCCGCTCTTGAACCTACGCGGGAAAAGGTTCCAGGTACGATAATATCAATAAAACTGGTCGTTAAAATAACACCCAGCGTTATGGCCATACCCAAAGACAATATCCCTTTGCGTATGCCCATAACTCCGATCAAAATACCTGTCAGGAAGAGTCCAAAGTCAAGCGTAGGCAAAAGCAAGTATTTGTAATTATCATAGTAATAAGCTTGTTCTCCTAAAATCCCCAGCCAACTCAGAGCTACAATCGCAACAAAGGGTAGAATGATCGGCATACAGCGTAGAAAGCTTTCCAAATAACGCCGTTCAAATAATGAAGATGCCAACCCAAGAAAACCAACCGCTGCTATCCAGACGCTC
>CAYUNV010000298.1:0-1454 GCA_964446265.1 uncultured Negativicutes bacterium
CGAAAGCGACGATATAATGCGGAAATAAACTCGAGTCTTACCAGATCGGAAACATGGATAACATTTTCCGGATTAGTTGCCAAGTCAGTGACCATTTCTGTTCCATTCTCTTCGTGAAAAAACTTAATCAAAGCGGAAGTATCAAAAAACAGGTTCATATGCGATCATTTCTCTCTTCAATAATGTCGTCACTTAGCGATCCTTTGCAATTCCTCAAAGCAAGACGGGTTCTTAGATAACCATTTTTAGCCATTTTCATTTCAAGTTTCTTGTCCTGTTTTTTTAGTGTCAGAACCAGGTCGTAGACCCGTAAAATATTGTGTGGGCCGAGCGACTCGATTTCCTTTTTTAAACGTTCTTTAGCCTGCATAGAAAACACCACCTTAAAACAAATATATCAAAGCATAAACTTGACAGCAAGGAATCGAAGTTTCCCATACATATTTTATACCAAAGGTAAAAAGGGCCAGCATGTAGGCGCCGGTGTAGCCGCTGCCTTAAGCATAGGTGTGGTGGTTGGCGGTAGTTTTATGGAATGGCCTGCCCCACCTGTCATTTTCGGCTTGCAAGCGCCAGGTGGTGCCGGCCTTCCACAGTATTCATAAGCATTAAGGTGAGACATTGATGGGTTATATTTTGGCCAAGTACCAAGAGGACGTAGTGCTGGACTGGGTTTGGGGTTGAGTGCGATATAAATATAGCTACCGGTTCAGTTTGTAGAAGGATAAATTGATATTTTATAGAAATTTTCACATTAAAAATTAAGGCGGGGCGGTAAATTGGCAAAGATTTACCATGAGATAAGGGATCCTATACATGTTTTTATCAAACTGGATAACGACGAGAGAAAAGTCCTGAATTCATATCCGTTTCAGCGTTTGCGTTACATTCACCAACTGGCAATGTCTTATCTTGTATACCCCGGCGCGACACATAAAAGGTTTGAGCATTCTCTCGGCGTCATGGAACTGGCCGGAAGGGTTTATGATGTTGTGACCAATGAAGTTAACATACATAGCAAAGTTAAAGAATTAATTCCTGAGATAAATGATAAAAACAAAGTTGGCTACTGGCGTCGTGCCGTTCGTATGGCGGCGCTTTGTCACGACTTGGGACATTTGCCATTTTCCCACGCTGCGGAAAAAGAACTCCTTCCACCTGGGTGGGACCACGAACGTTTCACTATTGAGATTATACGCAGTGAGGAAATGAAAAACATTTGGGAGGAAATGACACCTCCACTTCGTGCTGAGGATATTATCAAGCTGGCAGTCGGCCCAAAGAAATATAAGAGTGCTAAATTTACGGACTGGGAGGCCATCCTTTCCGAAATTATAGTTGGAGACGCTTTTGGCGTTGACCGGATTGATTATCTGTTGAGGGATTCATATCATGCGGGAGTGGCTTATGGAAAATTTGATCATTACCGGTTGATTGATACTATTAGGATTCTA
>CAYUNV010000298.1:1464-3841 GCA_964446265.1 uncultured Negativicutes bacterium
GAGAAGAACGGGGTTCTGTTGAGCCTGTATTAGGTGTTGAAGAGGGTGGTCTGCACTCGGCGGAAGCTCTTCTGCTGGCCCGTTATTTCATGTACACTCAGGTGTATTTTCATCCTGTGAGAAGAGTGTATGATATCCATCTAAAGGATTTTCTTATCAAATGGTTGCCCGAAGGGAATTTTACTATCAATGTAGAAGAACTTCTAAAAATAACCGATAACGAAGTGCTGGCAGCGCTCCTGGAGGCGGCCAGGATTGAGGACCATAAAGGGCATGACCCTGCCCGCCGGATAGTAAAACGGGAGCATTACCGGAAGCTGTATGAAAAAAATCCGGAAGATTTAAGGATAAACCCGGAGGCCGGGCGGAGGGTATTTGAAGCGCTACGCTCCCAATATGGTGTTGAAGCGGTCCGGGCGGATACTTATACAGCGAAGAACAGCGCAATGGAGTTTCCCGTTTTGCGCAGTGACGGGCGCATATTTTCTTCATATGATTTGTCGGAAACCATTCAAAGGCTGCCAATTGCTTCTTTTGATTATGTTTTTATAAGACCCGATTTGGTGAATGATGCTGACGATTGGTTGAAGAAAAACAGGCATGAGATCATAAAAATTGTTTCTTTGGAGGGTTAATTTATGGAGGACGCCAGGCGTCAGGCTGTGGTGCTGTCATTAATTGAGAAATTACACCATTATGGGAACTGGTGTGGCGAGACGCATATTCAAAAGAGTCTTTATTTCCTTCAGGAAATGTTAGGTATACCTACGGGTTTCGATTTCATTCTCTACAAGCACGGGCCGTTTTCTTTTGATTTAAGAGATGAACTTGGCGTGATGCGGGCCAATATGCTCATCGAGCTTCATAGTAAACCATATCCTTATGGTCCGTCGCATCTTCCGGGTGATGCTGCAGAAAGGCTCAAGGAGCTTTATCCTAAAACTGCTAAAATATACGAGCGGCAAATTGATTTTATTGCCGAAAAACTGGCTTCTTTACGTGTTGCCGAGCTGGAGCGGTTGGCAACGGCCTTGTATGTGACATTGGAGGAAGGCAGGGAAAAAACAGTTCAAGCTAGGGCCATAAGGATAAATAAGCTAAAGCCTCATGTGAGAATAGATGAAGCGCAGCGGGCTGTTGAGGAAGTAGATTCTTTAATGTTACAGGCAAAGAAAATGTTTAATTAAAAAGAACGCCGGTTTTTTTTAAGGATATTATAGCTTTCTAACCTGGCGGGATAGAAGTAAAATACAAAAAAACCTCGTCCACTATGGCCGGGGGTTTTTTATCCGCCAGAATGTGTTTGGCCACCTGGATCATTACCCTGATGTGATACATTTTGTAAAATGGACCACCCATCCCTCTCGCGTTGTTTGTTGGACGTGCAAGATCAATTGAACCTGTTACCTTGAGAATAAAAAAAATAAGCTATAGTTAAGTTAAAGGTAATAAATGGAGTGAAAATAATGTCCGCTCTAACACCTGTTGAGAAAAAACATTGAACATGTTTATTGAACACTTAAACCGGGTTTACCCGGGTGAAGTAGAAAAAGTGATACTGTACGGTTCCAGAGCCAGGGGTGATAACCGCCCCGATTCCGATATGGACATCCTCATCCTTGTAAGGGATAAAAAAAGAATCACCCGCGATAATATTTACGACTTTGTGATTGACGCTGAATTGGAGCAGGGTATCGATATATCTGTGAATATTTACGACAGCGACTATTTCAGCAGGCTGGTTATGCTAAACGCACCTTTTGCCTCTAATGTTGTCAAGGAAGGTGTGACTCTTTGGAAGCTATAAACGGCAAAGTGTTAGCGCAATACCGGCTTGACCCGGTAGGGAACGGTTGAAAGCAGCCCGTTTATTATAGGAAAAGAAGATGTATGCTGATGCCGCTTCAAGGTCGTATTATGCCGTATTCCAGGCTGCCCGCGCTGCTCTGGCCACAAAGGGGCTTGACTCACGGAAGCACTCGGGTAATATTGGACTTGTTTAACCAGCAGTTTGTAAAAACCGGTGTTTTGCCGAAAGACTACGGTAAAATTCTTAAGAGCTCAAAGGATTTAAGACAGGCCAGTGATTACGACGACTTCTACATGATCAGCCGCGAAGAAGCTCTGGCAGCCGTTGAAACCGCCTCCCGGTTTATAAGGGGCATCAAGCTGTTTTTGAGGGATAATTATGAACAAGATAGACTTTAGGAATACCACTTCGGTGTAAAGCTCAAAGAAGCAGGGATATTATGTTGCGGATGTAGCTTCCGGTTATGATTGCCGGGGGTTTTTCTTTTCATCTTCCAGGATGCGTTTGGCCACCTGTATCATTACCCTGATGGCCTTTTTTACCTTTAGTTGTTCCGGGGAAAGTTCC
>CAYUNV010000299.1:0-3827 GCA_964446265.1 uncultured Negativicutes bacterium
GATCTTCGACGTGAACAGCCAGACGTTTTTGCGTCGGATCGAGACTGGGGCCTTTGGGAATTGCCCAGCTTTTCAACGAACCATCAAGCTCCAGGCGAAAATCATAGTGAAGATTACGTGCAGCATGTTTCTGAACAACGAAAGCAAGCGGAGAGCCTTTCGTCAAAACATTCTTCTCCGGCTCAGGGGTGAGAGCAAAGTCCCTCTTTTTTTTGTAGTCCGAAAGTGGATCAGTGACCTTTTTCATATATGCTACCCCTTCTTTTGCTTGCTCTGCGACATTTGCAAAAGCCCGCTATCAGACCCGGTATCCGTCATACGATTCTTCATTTTTGCTGACCTTTTTTTAATCCGTTTTTCAACTCCACGCTGCAAACTTCGCTGCAGCAATTCCGTTAAATCGATAATATCGGCTGTTGCAGGAATTTTCATCTCCTCTTCTGGCTGAATGATCGTTTCCGTTTGACCTGTTTTCACTTTTTTCTCCACTAACGCCATGACTTCTTCTGTAAATGAATCCTTGAATTTTTCAGGATCCCAATGTTCCGACATGGAATCAACCAGTTGTATAGCCATTGATAGTTCCCGTTCGTTCAACCCTGCCGCCGCTATTCCTTCAGGAGGAAGTTTTAATTCGCTCCAAGAACGAATCTGGGCGGCCCATCGCAGCAGAATTAAAATAAGCATTGGTCCGGACGGTATGATAACGGCCAAATGCTGTTTTGTATGAATTACTACCCGGGCAACCCCTGCCCGCTGCGTCTTCAGCAACGCTTCCCGCAGTAGCGCGTAAGTTTTTTCTCCTCTGTCGATCGGAGCAAGATAATACGGTCGTTCAAAATACAGGGGAGGAATTTCTGCCGCAGACACAAAAGACTCTATTTCGATGGTCTGAGTACTTTTGGTAAGAGCATGCCTAATCTCATCATCGGTCAAAATGACATACTGTTCTCCATTATAAGTAATTCCTTTAACAATATGTTCATTCCCTATTTCCTGACCGGTCTTCTTGTTGATCCGTTTATACCCTACGGGGTCTATGGTGCGCTTGTCAAGCCACTCAAAATCCAAACCTGACTCGTTGGCAGCGGAATACAGCGCTACCGGAATATTCACAAGTCCAAAACTGATTGCTCCATTCCAAATAGCCCGCGTAGTTGAAGGCATCGTTAACCCCTCCTCTCTAATATTCACTATTTCTTATAAACTCTTTCAGCATGGAACAAGGTCTGCGGATTGACATAACCCCACTGTTCGATGCCGGCGAAAAGAAATAGGTAATACTTTTTTCGACGGAAATTCAAATGAAAGCGAGTCCATCCACTCTACTACGGCATGGGCTCGCTTTCATTACAGGAACTATTATCTTGACGAAATTATCCGAGGATCGCTTTTAGATCTGCTTCTGGTGTGGTGATCGGCTTCAAATTGAATTTTTCTACTAAAATGTTCAACACATTGCTGGATAAGAATGCCGGCAGAGATGGTCCAATATAGATGTCTTTAATACCGAGCGCCAGCAACGTTAACAGAATGCATACCGCTTTTTGCTCGTACCAAGAGAGAACCAACGTTAACGGCAGGTCATTCACGCCGCAGTTAAACGCCTTGGAGAGAGCCACCGCAACTTGAATGGCTGAATAGGCATCGTTGCACTGACCCATATCCAAAATACGCGGGATGCCGCCAATATTGCCGATGTCCAGGTCATTGAACCGGAACTTGCCGCAGGCCAGCGTCAACACGATCGTATCTTTCGGCGTTTGCTTCACAAAATTGGTGTAGTAATTCCGGCCGGGTCTCGCGCCGTCACACCCGCCAACCAGGAAGAAATGCTTGATCGCTCCGGACTTTACAGCGTCGATGACGGTGCCGGCAATCCCCAGAACGGTCCCTTGGGCAAAACCGGTCATGACCTGGGTTCCGCCGTTGATGCCGGTGAACTGCGTGTCTTGCGGCCAGCCACCCAATTCCAGGGCTTTTGCGATAACCGGCCCAAAATCCTTCACGCCGCTGGGCTGATCCGGAATGTGCTTCAACTCAGGGTACGCTACAACCGAAGTTGTGAAAATGCGGTCGGCGTAAGACGCTTTCGGCGGCATCAAGCAGTTGGTTGTATACAGGATCGGCGCAGGAATCGCGTCGAATTCTTTCTGCTGGTTCTGCCAGGCGGTACCGAAGTTCCCTTTCAGATGAGGATATTTCTTTAATTCGGGATACCCGTGAGCCGGCAGCATTTCTCCGTGGGTGTAAATATTGATGCCTTTTCCTTGTGTCTGATCCAGAAGCTGTTTCAGATCAAGCAGGTCGTGGCCGGTAATGACAATAAACGGTCCTTTTTCAACTAACAGCGGCACGGTAACAGGAACCGGCTGCCCGTAAGCGGAGGTATTCGCCGCATCCAAAATACCCATGCATTTCAGGTTGACCATACCGAATTCCATTAACAGACCCAGCCACTCGTCGGCAGTATGCTCTTCTCCTATAGCCCGCATCCCTTTGTACAGCCAGGCGGTTACTTCTGCATCATCCTTGCCTAATACATGGGCATGCCAGGCATACGCCGCCATTCCGCGCAAGCCAAAAAGAAGGGTAGAGCGAAGGGATACGATATCTTCATTCCCCGCCCACAGCTCTGCCGGAACAAAATCCTTGGCGCTGCTGTCCAACTTCGCTTTTTCCGCTTCGATCTCGCCAATCAGCTTTGCAATACGGGCATAGTCAAAATTGACGTTGGTTATAGTGGTAAACAACCCCTGCATCATGAGCTCATCAGTATGCTTGCCGGCGCCGCCTTTGGCCGCCGCCCGTGCTAAACCAACCAATGCGCATGTAAGCACATCCTGTTCATTCGCTACCTCTGCTGACTTTCCGCATACCCCGGCTTTTGTACAGCCTTTTCCCCCTGCAGTCTGTTCGCACTGAAAACAAAACATGTCTCCCATTCCAAACTCCTCCATTCATTTTATTATTATATATAGTGAATTTTTTTAAAACCTTCCATTGTCCTTGCCGCTAATCTTCGATAATTTCACCGTTTGTACCAATAACGACAACTCTCCACGGGATCATTTTTTTACTATTGGTCAGCGCTTGTTTTACGGCTTGAACAATACCGCCGCAGCACGGCACTTCCATTCTCAGCACCGTAATGCTTTTAATCTCGTTGTTTGCTAAGATTTGGGTTAGTTTCTCGGCATAATCGACTGCATCCAATTTTGGACAACCGATGATCGTAACTTTATTACGCATAAAATCATTATGAATTGTAGGATAAGCAAAAGCAGTACAATCGGCGGCTACCAATAAATGCGCGTTATGAAAGTATGGCGCATTCGGCGGCACCAACTTGATCTGAACGGGCCACTGCGCTAACTGGGATGACACGCCTTCGGGCGAGGATGGTTTCGCCATTGGTTGCACTGGTACTTTTGGCTGCAGCGACCGGGCTTGAGTCCCCGGACAGCCGCAGGCAAGTGTTTCCGGTTGTGGCGCCGCTTCCTGCGCTGCTTTATTGGCAAGATGTTTTTTGACAACTTCTTCGTCAAAAGCTGCCGCTTCACGTTCTTCAATTAAAATAGCATCGGCAGGACACGCTGGCAAGCAGGCTCCAAGTCCATCACAATAAACATCAGAAATCAGCTTTGCCTTGCCGTTCACCATCTGCAGAGCCCCTTCATGGCAGGCATTCACACACAGGCCGCAGCCAGTACATTTTTCTTCATTTATACTAATGATTTTTCGTTTCATCACATTCACTCCCTTGCTGTCGTTTTGTATTTTCAACTTGATTATAATATAATGAAAGGAGCAAAATCGGTAGCTCG
>CAYUNV010000300.1:0-3820 GCA_964446265.1 uncultured Negativicutes bacterium
GTGATAGAAAGTTCTTTGGCGCAATTATTTGCCCGCTGGGGGTATGATGAGATTGTAACGCCTACCTTTGAATATTTGGAGACACTGGCTGTTGGTGTCAGCGACGATACCCAGTCTTCCATGTTCAAATTTTTTGATAAAAACAACCGGATATTGGCGCTGCGAGCCGATATGACGACCCCGTTGGCCCGCGTTGCGGCAACGCGGCTGCGGGAAACCGAAACACCGCTGCGGTTGTTTTACCTCACTAATGTTTTTCGGTATGAACAGGCGCAGGCAGGCCGTCAATGCGAATTTTACCAGGCCGGCGCCGAGCTGATGGGCGTGCCGGGGCCGGGCGCCGATGCGGAAATGGTGGCATTGGCAGTTGAATCGATGTTGGACACCGGCTTGCAAAACTTTCAGATCAGCTTGGGTCAAGTCGAGTTTATCCACGGAATTATGAAGGAGCTGGATTTGAAGCCTGAGCAGGAATGGCAAATTAAGCAGCGTATGGTCCGCCGCGACTTAGTCGGTCTGGAGGAAGTGCTGGCGAAAAGCGGAATAACGAAGGAAGGCCAAAAGCTTCTGCAGCAAATCCCGTTATTGCATGGCCGTGAAGATATGCTGAAAAAAACATACCAGGCGGTTAACAACCCGGTCAGCAGAACGGCATTGGATAATTTGGCGGAAATCTACAATTTGTTAAAAAGTTACGGCGTTGATAAATATGTTAATTTTGACCTGGGGATTATCCGCGATTTTGATTACTACACCGGCATGGTCTTCGAAGGCTATACGCCTGGACTAGGTTTCCCTCTGTGCGGCGGCGGGCGCTATGATAATATGGTGGCCTCTTTCGGCGTTCAATGCCCGGCAACCGGTTTTGCCTTAGGCATTGAACGGGTGATGCTCGCGATGGAGCGTCAGGGAATTGCTGTGGCCTCTGCTCCCAAGAACATTTATATCGGCTGGGATGACAATGGTTTGCCGGAAGCAATCCAACAGGCTGCAAAACTGAGAATGGAAGGCCATTCGGTGGAACTGGCATTGCAGCCGCAAAGCCGGGAGGAAGCGGCAAGCAGCCAACTGCGTAAAGGGTATGGTCAATTGGTGTTTGTAGCAGGATCAAAATGAGATGTTAAATAGAGTCAAGCAACTGGCAGCGGCCCTTACGGCCAGCATTTTACCGGCAGACGAACAGTTTGTAGCCAGCAACCTAACACCAGAAGAACAAAAGTTGTTTTGGCGGATGAACTTGCCGGACCAGCGGCATGCGTTGAATGTGGCGTATTCGGCTCAATCCTTGGCGCAAAGGCTTCCTGGGGTTGACCAATCGCTGTTGTTGAAATGCGCTTTACTGCATGATGTGGGAAAAGCGCGCGGTGATGTGAGTACGGCCGATAAAGTCCTTACGGTATTAGCCCACTCCTTTTTCCCTTCCTGGGCCAAACAATGGGGACGGTTTGGCCGGGGCAGCCGCTTGGCTAATCTACGGCATGCTTTTTGTATCTATTTTCATCATGGGCAACGAGGCGCTGAACTGTTGGCACAACTGCAGGAGGATCCTGTGCTGGTCGAAATTATCCGCCGACATCATGAAGCCCCGGCGGACAATGACCCAATAGAACTTATCGTACTAAGAAAAGCCGATAATATGCATTAATGCATATTATCGGCTTTCCATAAAAGTTAATAATAAGACTCAATACCCTTTGGTTTTGTCAATGATATTCAATAGTTCGCGATGTTCAATAAACCGTGTCAGGTTATCGGCGAATAGTTTGATGGCCCGGTCAAGATAAACCGGGGAAAAAGCAGCGACGTGCGGTGTGATGATCACATTCGGCATTTCCCATAAAGGACTGTTTTCCGGCAGAGGTTCTTCTTCGAATACGTCCAAACCGGCTCCTTGAATTTTTTCTTCCCGGAGGGCGGTAATCAAGTCCGCTTCGTTTACTAAAGCTCCTCTGGCAATGTTAATGAAATACGCGGATTTTTTCATTGCTGAAAATTGTTCTAATTGAAATATTCCTCGTGTTTCTTCCAACAAGGGTAGTGTTACAACGACAAAATCGGCGACTGCCAACATTTCCAATAATTGCTCCGCCGGATACAGGGTATCGACAAACAGTTCCTTTGTTATTGTCCGTTTTGTGGCAACGACATTCAATCCAAAGCCTTTTGCTTTTTTGGCGATTTCCCGGCCGATGCTGCCCAGACCGACAATTGCGATTGTTTTTTCATGAACTTCCTGTAAAGGAAGCCGCTGGCCCCAAATCTTACGGTCCTGGTTGCGCAGACAAAGGTTCAGACTCCTTGTGAAGCTGAGTATCAGGGCAAATACGTGTTCTGACATGGGAATGCCATGAATTCCTTTGGAATTAGTCAGCAACAGATCACTGGCTACACATTCCGGGAACAGTAACGCTTCGACTCCTGCACTGAGGGCATGGATCCATTTTAGGTTTGGCGCCATGAGGTACAGGGGGCGGGTGTCATATGTTCCCCAGGTAACCAGAATATCGGCACTCGGCATATGTTCAGCAACATGTTGTTTGTCAGTAATGATAATGTTGGCGTCGGGTGCTGCGTTTTTTATGCTGGCAACATGGCGGTCAGCTAATTGGTTTACTACGACTATTTTAAGCGCATCTGCCATGGTAACTCTCCTCTACTGTAACAAAAATTAACTGTATTGCATACTATTTCTACAGTAACGATAAAAATCCTACATTAGGTGTTGACCTTTTTCCTTTCGGATGGTATGATTGCTAATATGTTAATACTTTAAATAAGTAAAGGAATGGAGGATCATATGACTTCAGCGGATATGGATTATCTTACTATAGCATTACCAAAAGGCAAATTATTTGCTCCATCGGTCGATTTATTGAGCAAAATTGGTGTTACTGCCAATGACGTACATGAAAAATCCCGTAAATTGGTTATCAGCAATGAAGAAAAGAAGGTACGGTTTATTATTACGAAAACGGCTGACTTGCCGACGTATGTGGAATACGGGGCTGCCGATATTGGGATTATCGGCAAAGATGTTTTGCTCGAAGAGAGCAAAGATGTTTATGAATTGCTGGATTTGAAGTTTGGACTCTGCCGTTTGATGGTAGCAGTTCCCCAGGCTATAAAAAAAGAGAAAATCAGCGATTATGCCCATATGCGGGTGGCAACAAAATATCCGAATGTGGCGGAGCGGTTTTTCCGTGATATGGGGATCCAGATGGAGATCATTAAATTGAACGGATCGATCGAATTGGCGCCCATGGTAGGTTTGGCCGAAATCATTGTCGACATTGTAGAGACGGGCCGAACGTTAAAAGAAAATCAATTGTTGGAAATTGCCCAGATCCATTCGTCGACAGCCCGCTTTATTGCCAACCGGGTGAGCATGAAGATGAAATTTGACCGGATTCACGGGATCGTGAACGATTTGAAATGCTTGATGGAAAGCGGAGATACGCAGTGAGAATAAGCTCGTATATCCTTCTTTATTGATTCATACATATATTATGAGGTGATAGCATGGCGCGGACAGCAACGGTTCAGCGGGAAACATTAGAGACCCAAATTACCATCGAACTGAATGTGGATGGTGAAGGCAAGGCGCAGATCAGCACCGGGATCGGCTTTTTTGACCATATGCTGACACTTTGGAGCAAACATGGGTTGTTTGATTTGCTGGTTAGGGCGAATGGCGATTTGGTTATCGATGGCCATCATACAGTAGAGGATGTTGGGATTGCGTTGGGCCAGGTTTTGACCAAGGCCTTGGGTGACAAAAAAGGCATCCGCCGCTATGGTACTGCTTTTGTGCCGATGGATG
>CAYUNV010000301.1:0-501 GCA_964446265.1 uncultured Negativicutes bacterium
AAATTTCTTTTGCCTCATCAATAGAAGTTCCAACCGGAGCAGTAATTAAATGCTCTTTGGTCATGCAGGAACCGATTTTTTTCGTCAAATCAGTTTCAAAACGCAAATCACGATTGGTGAGAATTCCCACTAATTTTTCGTGATCTGTAACCGGTACTCCGGAAATGCGATATTTTTCCATCAAATCGTGAGCATCTTGCAGTGTATCATCCGGTCCTAAAAATATAGGGTCCACAATGACTCCGTGTTCGGAACGTTTTACTTTATCAATCTCATTGGCCTGTCGTTCAATCGACATATTCTTGTGTATAACCCCGATGCCGCCTTCCCGTGCCACAGCAATCGCCATTCGGGCTTCTGTAACAGTATCCATTCCCGCACTAATAATAGGAATAGACAAATGGATTTTTTTTGTTAAGCGGGTACTCACATCAACGTCACGCGGCAAAATATCCGATTTAGCCGGCACTAATAAAACATCATCAAAAGTTAAGCCTTCCG
>CAYUNV010000301.1:511-3800 GCA_964446265.1 uncultured Negativicutes bacterium
GTTATTTTACATATAATATCACAATTGACAGGTTCTATCTACCATCTTTTTAATGTTGTAAAATTTAAAATAATGTAACCAATTATTCTCTCCCCAACACAAATGGAGCAAAGCCAATCTTTCCCCATACATCATTGGACAAACTTCGCAAAAATCCATCAATACGGCGCCGAAAAAGCGCTTTATTTTCTGAAAGCGACTGAAAATAGGCACGCGTTAAGGGATGCGGACTATTCAAGCCAGCTTGTCGATAAAATTGTTCCAGCTTATCAAAAGAGGCATAAATGGACCATAAAATTACAAGGTCTTCTATTGTATTGACCGCTGGCAGCTCAGATATCAATTTTTTCCAGTCTGCATTTTCATCGACAAATGTATCCGCTAATAATGGATACTTTGTTGTATCTACATTAACGTTGGCTGCCTCGGACAAGTTTTCAAGGAAAAGCACCTGAACCTTTTGTAAATAATGCACGATAGACGCCAGCCAGGGAGAAGAAATTCCGGAATACAAGTCAAGCTGGCGCTGAAAAGCGATTTCCAGATCGTGGGCAATCTTCCATACTTCCATAAGCCTTTTACACTCTCCTTTTAAAAAAGTCCACCTCGCGTAAAACGAAATGGACTTTTTTACACAACTACATATCAGAACGCAATTTACCAGCAGTTGCAAGATTTTCCTTTGACATTTCTCGAATAATAATGGTTACCGCTTCCGGTTTGCATTGAAGTGTTTCGGTAAACGCTTCGGTAATTTTTTTCGCCAACGCTCTTTTTTGGTCTATCGTACGTCCTTCCAAAAAATCAATTTGTACAATCGGCATACATGAATACCCCCTTTATTATTATTATTTTATCCTAATCAAAAACGCAAGCCAGATTAATTAGTTTGCTCTATTTTGCGTTTTTTTGAACGTTTATGCCACCACATAACAATATACACCGCCGCTACCAAACCCAAAACAATTACCAGACGCGTCATGTTTTCCCCGGCAAACGCAATGTCGTGTCCCACCAAAACCTTAATAACTACCGGAGGCAATTTACCTAAGACTGTCGCTAAAATAAAATCCCGGAAAGAAATCCGGCTGATAGCAGCAACCGCAGTGATGATTCCCGAAGGTGCCAACGGCAGCAGCCTTGCAATTAATAGCGCTTTAAATCCATTAGCCGCACTATAATCATCAACTTGCTTCAAATAAGGACTTTTGCAGACCCACCCTGCAACCAAACTGCGAAAAAAATAACGGGCAAACGCGAACATGGCCAATGCACCCAGTATTTCTCCCGTCCAGGAAATAACAACGCCCCAGAACAACCCAAACACAATGCCGGCAGCTCCTGACAAGATGACGAACGGAAAAACAATCGTAAACGTCATGACAACAAACAATAATAAGGTGACAACAACACTCCAGAGTATTCCAAACGAAAGTAGGTATTGCGACAATGCGGCAATATCACCATGCTCAATGATCCGATAAGCTTGTTGAAAAAAATCAGGCTGCCATAAATAAATCAGCCCGCCTAACAACACAATAAACAACCAGCCCAAAAATTTCCCCATCATTCTCTTCCTTATAACAGCATAATATTCGTTAGAATCTGTCCTAGAACATAAACCCTTTTTATAACTATACTAAAAAAGCTGCTAAATGGCAACTATTCTAAAATCGCGCCTTACCTTCCAGCGAACCGCATTGACATCTCAACTAGGAAGCGGTTGATCTATTTCATACTGATACAATGCTGAATAATTTCCATCCCGCACCATCGTCATTGCCGCCTCCCTAGCAGCAAGCAGTATATCCATATCCGCAATAATATTCGCTAACCGCAAATCAGGAAGTCCATGCTGACGGTTGCCGAAAAACTGTCCGGGGCCGCGTAACAGTAAATCTTTTTCGGCCAATACTAATCCGTTACTGCACTCTGTCAGAATTGCCAAGCGGTCTTTACTATCCGGCTGTTTCATGTCAGAAACCAATACACAAAAACCTTCTTTTGCCCCTCGTCCTATTCTTCCTCGCAATTGGTGCAACTGAGCTAAACCAAAACGTTCCGCATTTTCTATGATCATCACAGTCGCGTTAGGAACATTGACTCCAACTTCAATTACAGTTGTTGATACCAACACGCTGATATCGCCGTTACTATACTCTAGCATGATTTGTTCCTTTTGTTCCGCTGTTAATCGTCCATGAATTAAACCACACTGAACATTTTTTAGCCACGAAGTGGTTAATTCATTATATACTTCTTGCACAGATTTCGCATCTACGGTTTCACTTTCTTCCACTAACGGACAAACAACATAGACTTGATTTCCTTGGCGGACCTGCCGAAGAACGCCTGCGTAAATGTCTTGGCGTTTTTCTATTGAGTAAAGCAATGTTTTTACCGGCTTGCGGCCTGGCGGAAGATGATGAATAATGGATACATCAAGATCACCGTAAACAGTAAGCGCTAATGTCCTTGGAATAGGCGTAGCTGTCATTACCAAAACATCCGGATGATTGCCTTTTTTTTGCAGTTTATCCCTTTGTTGAACTCCAAATCGATGCTGTTCATCCGTTATTGCCAATCCAAGAGCAAAAAACTCAACTCTCTCTTGGATCAACGCATGAGTCCCTATGACCACATCGATTTGATGTTCCCGAATAGCCGTTAATAAACTCTCCCGTTCTTTCGTGCTCACGCGCGCCGATAACAAAGCTGTTCGAATTCCCAATGGCCCAAACAACTCCAATATCGTCTGGTAATGCTGCTGGGCAAGAATCTCGGTTGGCGCCATTAAAGCGCCTTGATACCCATTTTCAACAGTCTTGGCTAATGCAATTGCCGCCACAGCTGTTTTCCCCGAACCCACATCGCCTTGCACAAGGCGGCGCATCGGAACAATATCCTCCATATCCTTCTTAATATCTTGCAAAACAAGGTGCTGATCATCCGTCAAAGAAAAAGGTAATTTATCCAAAACCTGTTGAACCAATTGCCCGTCAGAGGCATGTTTGATCCCATTGCAATTTTTCCTGTTTTTTTCTTTCAAAAAAAGCAATCTGCATTGTAACAGAAATAATTCTTCAAAAATCAACCTTCTTCGTGCTTTCGCTAATAAATCAGTATTTTGGGGGAAATGGATGTTCCAAAATGCTTCTTCCCTTCCCTGTAAATCATGTTTTTGCAAAATATTTGCAGGAATGCATTCATCAATATCCGTGGAATGAGACGTCAATACTTGGTGAATCAGCGCGCGCAGAAGATTTTTCGATAAATCTTTTTTCCCTCC
>CAYUNV010000302.1:0-3786 GCA_964446265.1 uncultured Negativicutes bacterium
TGCAACGGGCGGAGAAAGCTACCCACTTCGCCCATACGCCGCATTTATTGGGTGAAGCACTTTCCTGGCATACCCGATTTTTGCAGACGAAGTCGATGCGCTGCAAACAAGGAGAATAAAGGAAACCTGCGGTTAAGCAACTACAAACAATCATGAGGAGGAAGAACATTGGCTAACGAATCACTGGAAGCGAAAAAACAGGCTTATGATGCCAAGGTGGAAAAAGCGCTTGCCAAGCATCCGGAACGGAAGAACCTGGCGCACAACCGTTTGTATACGCCCTTAGACACAGAAAATTTGGATTATGAGCGCGATTTGGGCTTTCCCGGCGAATACCCGTATACGCGCGGTGTGCAGCCAACGATGTACCGGGGGCGCTTGTGGACGATGCGGCAATATGCCGGTTTTGCCACGGCGGAAGAATCGAACCAACGGTATAAGTATTTATTGGAACAGGGGCAAACCGGATTGTCTTGTGCGTTCGATTTGCCGACGCAGATTGGCTATGATTCGGATGATCCGATTGCCGAAGGCGAAGTCGGTAAAGTCGGTGTAGCGATTGATTCTTTGGCCGATATGGAAATCCTGTTTGACGGCATTGATCTTGGGAAAGTATCCACCTCTATGACGATTAACGCGCCGGCTGCTGTTTTGCTGGCTATGTACATTGCCGTAGCGGAGAAGCAGGGTGTTTCGCCGGATAAACTCAATGGCACAATCCAGAATGATATTTTGAAAGAATATGCAGCGCGCGGAACGTATATTTTTCCGCCCAAGCCTTCCATGCGCCTGATTACGAATGTTTTCGAGTATTGCTCACAACATGTACCGCAGTGGAATACCATATCCATTTCCGGCTACCATATTCGGGAAGCCGGATCGACGGCGGCGCAAGAAATCGCCTTTACCATTGCCGATGGGATTGCTTATGTTGATGCAGCCATTAAAGCCGGCCTCAATGTGGATGATTTTGCCGGACGGCTGTCTTTCTTCTGGAACGCCCACAACAATGTGTTGGAAGAAGTTTGTAAATTCCGGGCTTCCCGGCGTGTCTGGGCAAAAGTCATGAAAGAGCGGTTTGGCGCGAAGAACCCGAAATCCTGGATGTTGCGTGTGCATACCCAAACGGCGGGATCGATGTTGACAGCCCAGCAACCGGAAAATAACATTGTACGGGTTACTCTGCAGACGGTGGCGGCCATTCTGGGCGGCACGCAATCGTTGCACACGAACTCCAAGGATGAAGCGCTGGCGCTGCCGACCGAAGATGCTGTGCGCACAGCCCTGCGAACACAGCAGATTGTTGCCTATGAAAGCGGCCTGGCGGATGTGATCGATCCATTGGCCGGTTCGTACTATATCGAAGCCTTGACGGACCAGATTGAAAAAGAATGCTGGGATTATATCCACAAGATTGATGACATGGGCGGCGCGGTAGTGGCCATTGAAAAAGGGTATATCCAGCGCGAAATTCAAGAAAGTGCGTATAAATGGCAGATGGAAGTCGAAACGAAACAGCGGATTATTGTTGGTGTAAATCAATTCCAGATCGAGGAAAAACCGCAGGAAGGCCTGCTGAGGATTGACGCATCGGTTGGCGAACTGCAAACTGCAAAATTGAAGGCGTTGCGGGCCAAGCGGGATGATGCTGTGCTGGCGCAAACACTGGCTGCGTTAGAGGACGCGGCACTCGATCAGCAAAAAAACCTGATGCCATTTATTCTGGACGCAGTAAAAGCGTACGGAACGTTGGGTGAAATCTGCGGCGTACTGCGCAAAGTGTTTGGTGAATACGAAGCGCACATCAGTCTGTAAGCGAAAAGGGAGCGGAGGAATGAATGATGGAAAAACGGATACGAGTGCTTGTAGCCAAACCCGGCCTTGATGGGCACGACCGCGGAGCAAAAGTTGTTGCCCGCGCGTTGCGGGATGCCGGTTTTGAGGTTATCTATACAGGGCTTCGGCAAACACCGGAAATGATTACCGAGACAGCGTTGCAGGAAGACGTGAATGTGATTGCCCTAAGCCTGTTGTCCGGCGCGCACAATACTATTTTTCCGAAAGTGTTGGATTTGATGAAAGCCAAGGACATGGAAGATATATTGTTGATCGGCGGCGGTGTCATTCCGGATGCTGATATTCCCGGGCTAAAGGCAGCCGGAGTGGCTGAGATTTTCACACCGGGGACTCCTACTTCGGCAATTATTGAATTTATCAAAGCCAACGTGAAATAATGTTGTTATAAATTATCGCAATGAAAGAATTGCGTACATAGAGGCGGTGCCGTTGAGATGGATATTGCCCGGGAAATAGTAGCCGGATCACCGCGGGCGCTTGCCAGAGCGATTACGGCGATCGAAAATGAATATGAAGAGGCTCCTGCTATCATGCAAAAACTGTATCCGCATACCGGCCGGGCGTATGTGATTGGCATTACCGGACCACCGGGGGCCGGGAAAAGCACGTTAACGGATAAGCTGGCGAAAAAATGCCGGGAGCAGGGAAAAACGGTAGGGATTATCGCGGTCGACCCGACCAGCCCCTTTACCGGCGGTGCGATATTGGGCGACCGTATCCGCATGAATGAACTGACCATGGATCCCGGAGTATTCATCCGCAGCATGGGAACGCGGGGCAGCCTGGGCGGTCTGGCGCTGAAAACTGCCGATGTCGCCAAAATCATGGATGCCGCCGGCAAAGACATAATTTTTATTGAAACGGTAGGAGTCGGGCAATCGGAAGTGGATATTGTCAAAACAGCAGATACGACCATCGTTGTCCTGGTTCCTGGATTGGGCGACGATATTCAGGCGATTAAGGCGGGGATCCTTGAAATCGGCGATCTGTTTGCCATTAACAAGGCCGACCGTGACGGGGTTGACCGTTTGAATACGGAACTGGAAATGATGCTGGATTTAAATCAAAGGCAGGTGCAATGGCGGCCCAAGGTTAGCCGGACTATTGCCAGCAGAGGAGTTGGCATCGATGAACTGATGCAAAGAATTGAAGAACATCGGGTTTATTTAGCCGCTTCCGGCGAATTGGCGCTTCGCCGTACCCAGCGGATACGGGATGAACTTCTCGCGCTTTTGGAAGAACAGATTAACCGCCGGGTGGCGGCGCGGATGAAGGCTTCCGGGGAACTTGATTTTCTGGTTTCCAGTATTGAACAGCGAAAGCGGGATCCTTATTCGGTGGTGGCTGCTCTGGTGGACAGTTACTTGGTTTAGTGCCGATTGCGGCAACTAGAAGGAGGTTTTTGGATGTTTAATGTCTTGAAGGTCGACCATATCGGCATCGCGGTAAAAGATATGGAAGCGGCAAAGAAATTTTATACAGAGATCCTGGGCATGGCGGCCCAGGGCGAAGAAGTGGTGGAGCAGCAAAAAGTGAAGGTCTGCTTTATTCCCAGTGGTGACAGCGAGATTGAGCTGTTGGAATCGACTTCGCCGGATGGCCCAATTGCGAAATTTATTGAAAAGAACGGGGAAGGGATCCAACATGTTGCCCTGCGGGTTGATAATATCGAAGCGGCTATCGCTGACCTCAAGGCGAAGGGTGTGCGGCTGATCGATGAAGAACCGCGGTACGGAGCGGGCGCGGCCAGTATCGCCTTTGTGCATCCCAAAGCAACCGGCGGCATCTTATTGGAATTATCGCAGCGCGACTAAAATTGTGCACAATATAAAAAACGGTGATTGCCTCTTAGTTGATGCAGTCACCGTTTTTTATGTACACCAGAAAGTATAACATTTTATCTGGTGTACATAAGTGCAACCAGCGGCT
>CAYUNV010000303.1:0-3781 GCA_964446265.1 uncultured Negativicutes bacterium
CAAAACCCGGGCTTATAAAAAAGCTGACCGGCGGTTCGTCTATTGCTATTGAGTTATGGGAAATGCCCATTGATGCGTTTGGGCGTTTCACAGCTTCCATTCCTGCTCCGCTTGGTATTGGCAAGGTTGAGCTTCAAGACGGCCAGGAAGTTCCGGGGTTTATCTGTGAAGATTATGCCGCAGTGGGTGCAGAAGATATTACTGCTTCCGGAGGTTGGCGGAATATATAAACCGAAATGATTCGAGAAATTACCAGTTTTGTGATATAGTGATGGACAACATAAATAAATGTACTTTGAAAGGAATTTTACGAATGTTGTTTGATGAAAAGATAAACCGTTTAAATACAAACTCGATTAAATGGGATCGCTACAAAAATCCTGAAATCATCGCAATGGGCACAGCGGATATGGATTTCAAATCTCCGGACTGTGTTACACAAGCGCTGATTGAACGTGCCAAGGTTGGTATGTTTGCCTATGAATTCAAGTCGGATTCTTACTACCAGGCCATTATCAATTGGTATAAGCGGAGATATAACTGGGACTTGCGTAAAGAATGGATTGCCAATAGTCCTGGAATATGGGCGGGCATGAGAATGTGCGTGGATACATTTACTAAACTTGGAGATAAGATTATTGTTAGTTCTCCTTATTATCATCCCGTTGCCACAATTATTGAGAAGAGTGGACGAGAGATGATAACTAGCTCCTTGATTCTTAATAATGGAAAATATTATATGGATATGATGGATTTTGAGAGTAAATTGGCGGATGAAAAGACAAAAATGTTTATTCTCATCAATCCACAAAATCCAACCGGACGAGTTTTTACTAGGGATGAATTACAACAAATAGGAGAAATTTGTAAAAAACATGGTATCATGGTGGTTTCCGATGAAGTACATGCGAATATTACCTATGACGGACATGTTCATATTCCCTTTGCTTCAGTGTCAGAAGATTTGGCAATGCAATCAATCGTACTTGCAGCTCCTAGTAAGGCGTTTAATTTGCAGGGATTGACTTATGGTATACTAATAATCCCCAATAGTGAATACAGGGAAATGTATGAAGAAACGATGTGTGGATATGATTTTGACTTTGCAACCAATGTGTTCAGTATGAGGGCACTGGAAGCTGCCTATAGTCAAGGTGAACCCTGGTTAAACGAACTCAATGCATATCTCCAGGGTAATCTGGATTATCTTAGCAATTATTTTGAAACGTACATTCCTCAAATTAAAGTGATCAGACCGGAAGGCGCCTATATGGTTTGGCTGGATTGTAGAGGACTGGGGATGAAACCGGCACAATTGCAACACCTCTTTTACGATAAAGCCAAAGTTGCATTAACTGGTGGTGAAAATTTCGGAAAAGATGGCGAAGGTTTTCAACGCATAAATATTGCATGCGCAAGAAGTCTCTTAGAAGAGGCGTTAAAAAGAATTCGGCATATAATAGGCAGTTTGTAAGTTTCTTTAGGTAAAAAAAAGAACTCCTATGGTAGGATAAAAATGACTACCATGGGAGGTTTCGTTATGTCAGAAAAAAGGAGGAAGCATTAATGTGATACTAGATGTTTCTAGCCACTTCATAGGCATCCCAGATAGCATACATAATGTTCTGTACCTGTCTGGCATCACCTAGTAAATGTACTTGGGGAACATAGAATTTTATTTCGTCATATAGACTTCTCTGGGAATTATAGCCGATGGATACGATTGCTGAATCAGCAACTATAGCTTCTTCCTTGCCGGAAGATTTCAACAGGAAGCCATTATCTGTCGTTCCTGCTATAACCGTATTTAATCTCACATCTATTTTTTTAAACTTCATTAAATCTCTAAGCATATCCTCGTTGGCATGGCACAATGGTCCGCCAATTTTTAAAATATCGTTTTGCATTTCAATGAGCGTAACTTGCTTGCCTTGGTCAGCTAACCACAAAGCAGTTTCACAGCCGACAAGTCCGCCGCCGACAATTATGGTGGAATTGCCAGCATTTTTTCTGCCAAGAAGCACTTCTTCGGCCGTATAAACATTATTAGCATTATCAATTTTAAGCATTTTTGGTGCGGAGCCTGTTGCAACTATAACCACATCAGCATTTGTTTCCTGAACAATTTCTTTGGTAACTTTAGTATTAAAATGTATAGTTACATTTAAATCTTCAAGTTCGCCAGTATACCATCTAGCCAGTTCTCTATCGTCATCCTTAAAGTCCGGCACACCACCAGGTATAATGTTACCACCAAGTCTGCCGGTCTTCTCAAATAATGTAACTTTGTGTCCTCTTATTGCACATACTCTTGCTGCTTCGCAGCCAGCTACGCCACCGCCGACAATCATTACGTTTTTAACTGCTTTAGCCGGCCATAAACCGTATTCATTTTCTCTGCCGCAAGCTGGATTTACGGCACATGATATAGTAGCAAATGATGCCAGTCTGCCCATACAGCCTTCCTGGCACGACAGGCAAGGGCGTATTTTATCATATCTACCGGACCTAATCTTGTTAGGTATTTCAGAATCTGCCAGCAACGGTCTTCCTAATGCAATCATATCTGTTTTGCCTTGTTTTATTGAATCACTTGCAAGATCAGGGTTTTCCATTCTCCCTGCGGTTATAACCGGAACCTTTAGAACTTTTTTCAATATTGCATTATATGGTAAATATAATCCTTTTTCCTGATACATAGGCGGATGACTCCAGTACCAAGAATCATAGGAACCTACATCGCCATTAAAGGCGTCATAGCCGGATTCTTCAAGAATTTTGGCTGCTTCAATGCCTTCCTCGATATCTCGTCCCTTTTCTGGAAATTCTTCTCCTGGTAATCCGCCACTTTTCCAATCCTTAATAAAACTTTTGATACTATAACGAAGTGAGACCGGAAAATCTTGCCCACAGGATTGTTTGATAGCTTGTACAATTTCTATCGCAAACCTAAGTCTGTTTCTGAGACTACCACCGTATTCGTCCGTTCTGTTATTAAAAAATGCAATTGCGAATTGATCGAGAAGATAGCCTTCATGTACTGCATGAATTTCAACGCCATCAAAGCCTGCTTTTTTGGCGATAGCAGCTGATTCAGCAAATTTTTTAATATAGGTTTTTATTTCTTCGGTCGTCAATTCTCTGCAGGTAACATTAGAAAGCCACCTGTGTGGTATAGGAGAGGGAGCAACTGCGGTATTTCCTACAATGGAAGGAATGCTAACCCGCCCAAACCCGGCAGATAACTGAAGGAAAATTTTAGCATTATAGGCATGTATTCTTTCTGTCATTAGTTTACCAGTTTTGACAAAATTTAAAGGATTGAGTGTCGGGCAAGGCATAGATGGTAAAGCGCATTTTTCAATGTCATTCTCGACCATAGTTACGCCGGTCATAAGTAGTCCGGTGCCACCTTTTGCTCTTTCCACATAATATTCTACGCCGCGCTCATTGTAGGTTCCGTCGGCATCACATAACCCACCGGGACCCATAGGTGCCATAACAAACCTGTTTTTTAACTCAAGCTTACCTATCTTTATAGGCTCGAAGAGAATTTTATGTTCTTCTTTCAAGTGGAATCCCTCCCATAGAATTAATTCGGTGAATGCATTCATTGTAATTAATTTTACCTTTTTTTGAGAGAGAAGTCAATTGGACTTATATTTCTGAATATTTATACGCCCTTGAGTTTGACAAAATAATTTTACTAAATCATAATAAATATATTATATGATTTGTTCAAAATAGGAGTAATGATGGAAGAAAAAAAGTTGACAAATAG
>CAYUNV010000304.1:0-1238 GCA_964446265.1 uncultured Negativicutes bacterium
AGGAATTTCGGATATCCGATATTACCGTGCAATATCAACGAGTTCATCGAAAGATATGATAAGAGCGCATACGATACTGTTATTATCTCACTCGGCGCGGATTTAAAGTCAATGAAGTTGCGACGGCAGATTTTTGAAAAAGCTAAAGCTGCAGGGATCGTTTTTACTAATGCAATTGCAAAGAGCGCCGAAATCAGAAGAGCCGTTGCGATTGGCGAAGGAAACTTAATCGGTGCGGGTGTCTATATTGGAACAAAAACGGTCATAGGAGATAATAACTCCATTTCATATCGGGCGACAATAGGGCATCACAACACTATAGGAGATCACAATCTTATAGCTCCCAATGTCGTTACATCCGGTTCAGTGCGTATTGGAAATAACGTTATTCTGCCCGCTTGCGTTGCATTTAAAAACAGAGTATCTGTCGGTGACAATGTTGTTTTGCCGCTGGGTTATATGGTTGTGTCAGATATTGATGGGGATACTGTGATCAAGGAGAAATTTTAATAACTACCATGCCAATTGAAAGACTCATTGTGATAAATTCTCATGTAACCGATATCTATGATAATCAGTCGATGGAGGCATATCTGCTCAATCATTGTCCTGAGAATTCATGTATTCTTTTTTTGTGGCAAAATGACAGAACAGTAGTTATCGGAAGGAACCAAAACGCATGGAATGAATGCTTCATAAGAGAGCTGAATACAGATAATGGAAAGCTTGCCAGGAGGTTATCCGGGGGAGGAACCGTATACCATGACCTTGGGAACCTTAATTTTTCATTTATCTGTAATAAGGACTCAAAGGATATACCTAAACAGACGGAGGTAATAATCCGTGCTGTTAATTCCTTCGGTCTGGATGTAAAAAGGACCGGGAGGAACGATCTGGAAATCAACGGGCGAAAGTTTTCAGGTCATGCTTTTTACGACAGTGAGATGGCGTCTTTGCATCACGGGACCATAATGATCGATGTTAATGAAGATGCATTGACAAAGTACCTTTGTGTTCCGAAGCAGAAACTGGTCTTCAAAGGGATTACATCTGTGCGAGCAAGAGTTGTTAACTTATCTGAAATCTCGGACAGGATTACGGTCGCTGTCATGAAACAAGCTATTATCACAGCTTGTACAGATATTTACGGTCTCTGCGTTGAAATATGGAGTGAGAAGATAGATACTAATCAATTCTTGCAGTTAAAGAATATGTTTTCTTCAAAGGAATGGATTTTC
>CAYUNV010000304.1:1248-3773 GCA_964446265.1 uncultured Negativicutes bacterium
ATTTGATGTTGAGAATAAGATCATCAAAGATTGCCGGGTATACTCGGATGCTATGGATGCAGGTTTTATAGCCAGCTTGCCTTCTGTGCTGATTGGTAAAGAATTTGATTCACTTGTATTGTGCGACGCTGTTGGACAGCTTGAGCCCAAAAACTTAAGAATGATCGACGATATTTGCAGTTTTTTTAGCGAACAAGGTTTTTAGGTCTGAGAAGTTTGGAGTGTAATTTAGGTAATTAAACTGTAAAGGTTGAAGTTGTTTTGGCAATGAACATTGATATCTATGATTTGATAGTGATTGGCGCCGGGCCGGGAGGCTATATATCAGCTATAAGAGCAGCACAAAATGGGATGAAGGTTCTCATTGCTGAAAAGAATAGAATTGGCGGGACATGCTTAAACTGTGGCTGTATTCCGACAAAAGCGTTTCTTTACGCGTCAAAATTATACAAATCAATTGATAGTATGTTTAGTTGGGGAATAGATGCAGTTTCAGAAAAAATCGATATCAAGCAGCTTGTCAACAACACAGATGCTATTATAAACAATCTGCGCGAAGGTGTAGAAACTCTGTTAAAACAAAATGGAGTTGCAGTGATTTATGGCGAGGCTAAGATAATAGGAGCAGGCTGTGTAAGCATAAACGGGGAAAAGTATTTATCCGAAAACATTCTGATAGCTGTGGGAGCAATTCCGCAAATACCCGATATTTCCGGGGTTGATTTGCCTGGGGTTTTTACCAGCGATCAGTTGCTGCGTTCAACAAATTTTTACAATGAGCTTTTGATATTGGGCGGAGGCGTAATCGGTATAGAGTTCGCTTCAATATACAGTTCTTTTGGCAGTAAAATTACGATTGTGGAATCAAGGGATCGTTTGTTGCCGCAGATGGATGAAGAATTCAGCCGTTATCTATCTGCGATTTTTCGCAAGAAAGGAATCGAAGTTATAACAAATTCCCAGCTTTCGTCTATTACTGTCAATAATGGCAAACTAAATTATTACATTAACGGTAAAAAAGAATTATCTAACGCGGACGCAGTCTTGCTGGCTGTCGGGCGCAAGCATGATACGAAAAACCTGTTTGCAGCAAATATATCTGTCGCTATGGACAGCGGAAGGATAGTCACCGATGATAGATTCCAGACCAGCATAAAAGGAATTGGAGATGTATGCAACGCAATACAGTTCGCTAACTATGCTTTTGCACAGGGCATCGCTTTTGCGGATTATATTGCAAAGAAAAATTCTGAAACCGATTTGAGCGTGGTGCCCTGGTGCGTTTTTACAGATCCGGAGATTGCGAGTGTTGGATTAACTGAAACCAGCGCGAAACATAAAGGGCATAGGGTTAAAATTGGAAGATTCAATATGGCCTTGAATGGCAAATCGCTTATTACTTCCGAGGAAAAAGGTTTTAAAAAGCTTGTGTTTGACTATGATAATGAAACACTGCTTGGAGCGCAGCTTATGTGCGGCAATGCAGCTGATATTATTGACGAGTTTACACTGGCAATCACCAATAAGCTAACGCGCAGGGATATCCTTAAGAACATCAGACCCCATCCTTCTTTTGTTGAGGGCATATTCGATGCTATCCAAAGCATAAACTGGGAAGGCAATGCATCAAAATATTTTAACGATTGCCATTTAGGGGAGTGCAGCGCGGCGCACACTGACGGGTGTGAACAAAAGGGGCCTCATAAGGCTCCCTTTTAAAAAAATAGTTTTATCTACTTTGTAGATTTTGTAAGTTGATTTCGATCTTCCATCTGTGGAGGTTCTTCAAGCCAATTATGTTTAATCATTATTTGCCCTCCTTTGGAGGCAAATTGATACGTATCTAATGCAATTTCCATAAGTGTCTTAGGAAGATCTGTCCGAATGCTTAATGAAGTACCTATTGCATTAGCACCTAATGCAAAACTTGACAAGAGAGTAGAGCAGAACATCATCATCTTATCAGAAAATGGTGCTTCAGTAGAATCGGTTGCCCTTCCAGCCCATGTACTCGGAGTCTGTATGTCACTTTCCTGCATTACTCGAGTTAAGTTTGATACTATTTTCTTGGCAAGTTCCTTGCCCTCAATAAAATAATCCTTGACTTCTTTTTCTTTTGCCGCTTGAGCGAATCCTGTCATGAGTTGTGTACCCATTACATTTGCTTCTACAACATTATAAATATGAGCTATTTCTATAGTGTTCAGAGAACGCTTGTTGCCGAACAGTTTGAAACCCTTCATATAACTTTTCTGCTCAACGAATTGTGCCTCTTTAGGCATGGAAACATAGGGGGGCCTTGCCAGGATACCTTTTTCAAGAAGAAAGCGGGTACACCTATCAAAAGTTTCCTTCGGCGTGTCTATGCAGCGTTTATAAAAGTCAATTATATCACTTCTATATGCCATTCCTAGATGCAGTGCATTAAATCCAAGAGAAAGTTTCATCATAACACGCAGAAATATAATTTCAAAGTAATTATCCCAAAGCGGCGGAGCGTCCTTGTGGACATCATTAGATGTAAA